>JAITFA010000169.1 GCA_031281685.1 Treponema sp.
CAGGGCAATTACCCTTTAATCTCTGTACACCAATAGTAGCGGAGACGTTACTGCTGATCGTACTGTTGGGTTTCGTTGTAGACATATTCAAGGCTGATGCCGGCGGCCTTGAACATTGCCTCGGAGTCGTTGGCGTCGTGGTAACGGCGCTGGCAGACGACTCGTGTGATGCCGCAGTTGATGATGAGCATGGCACAGGTGCGGCACGGCGTCATGCGGCAGTAGAGCGTCGCGCCAGCAATAGCAATGCCGCGCTTTGCCGCCTGACAGATCGCGTTCTGCTCGGCGTGTACCGTCCGCACACAGTGCGTGGTAACACTACCGTCCTCGTGGAGCATCTTCTTGAACTGATGGCCAACTTCGTCACAGTGCGGTAGACCAGCTGGTGCGCCAACATAGCCCGTAACCAGAATCTGATTATCCTTGGCTATGACACAGCCAGAACGCCCGCGGTCACAAGTTGCGCGCTTGGCAATGGCGTTGCACACTTCCATAAAGTATTCGTCCCAAGAGGGGCGCTTATAAACATCGCTCATCAGTCGTCCTCCTCGATCATACCGGGACAGCCGCTCAACTCAAAGGTAATGCGGTATTTAAGGTAGATTTCCTCCAGCGTCTGTTTGGGACCGGGCGCGGAGATACGTTTGCGGAACAGCGCCGCATCGCGCCGGTCAATGTAAAAATCGTAGAAGGCACGCGGCCCCGCGCCTTTGATGATGCCGTAGCTACTCTGCCCGATGTATGAACGTACTTCCTCGCTACTGACGGCGGAAAGGCCGAAACGCTCCAGCCACGTCCGCACACTGTTGATCTCCTCGTAGGAAAGACCGAACAAAAACTCCTCCAGCGCCCACTGAGTCTCGTCCTCAACGCTTTCCTCAACCAGAAAGTGCTGCCAGTCCTTCTTCATATCCATTGAGATGCGGATCAGTTCACTTGTGCCGTTCATGGTACCGAACACCGGCGGCGTAGCGTCGCGGGCGATCCAGAGCGCCTGAAGCGCGGGAAAGTGGTGAGCGGAGCGCAGGTCTTTGCCATTGTCCCAGAGCGCGATAAGGTCTTGTGCGAGTATAAACTTGGTATCGAAGGAAAAATCCGGGTCTTCAAGGCAAGAGAAGTACACGTCCTCCGCTAGGAGTGTGCATATAATAGAAAAGAGTATACTTCGCAGAGGTACTGAGAATGCCTGTATGTCCTCTACCAGTATTGCCAGCATGGAAAAAGACTGGAACTTGGTAACGAGAAAGCCGCGCACCGCCACGACCCGCGCTGGAATATGCAGGAGGTGAGATGAGGGCTTAAAATGTAAAAGTGAGTCCACGAGGTCTTCCTCAGTGCGTAGCGACCCGCGCAGAATCTGGGTAGAGTGTATTGATGGATACTGGCTAATCGCCTCACCCAACTGTTGTAGACAGCGGAAGCGTTCCCGTACCACCTTGCTTTCTTCGGGGTAGGCGCTATCAAGATACGTCTGAATGTCTTCAACGAGGCGCACTTCGTCTTCTTTCAAGATTAACATAGTGTCCCTTTCCGAGGGAATGCTTAAAGAAAATTCTTTAGAAAACTTTTTAATTCTAAGAATATAAGTAGATACGCTACCGGCACCATTGCCAACGCGATCTCTAAAAGCGCTTTCTTTATAAAAGCTATCTCCTATATCGGAATATATCAATGCGTAACGGAAGCAATGCAACGATAGATACTAAATTATATAAAAACTATAGAATAGGGCTTGAACAAACTGTACTATCTTTATTAAGATAGTATAACGATAAAGAGGAGTGTATGGACATTCAACTTCAGGAATTGATCGATAGGATAAAAAAGGACGGGATTGAGGGCGCGGCAACCGAGGCCGCTAAACTCAAGTCTCAGGCCGAGGGCGAGGCTAAGCGTATCATCGAGGCCGCGCAGAAAGAAGCGGACGCCATCATCGTCAAAAGCAAGGCTGACGCCGAGCGCTCAGAGAAAGCTGGCGTTGCGGCGCTAGAGCAGGCGTCACGGAACCTTGTATTGGCATTCAAGGCGGAAATCACGGCGTTGCTGGAGAAGATTGTGGCGAGAGATCTCGCCACATCCTATACCGAGGATACCCTGAAAGCGACGCTCCCTGAGATTTTGAAGGCTTGGGCAAGCAAGGGCGGCGAAACGCTGGACATCATTGTCAGCGAGGCGGACCTCAAGAAGCTCCATGGCTGGTTCAATGAGCAACTCAGCGCTGAACTGAAAAAAGGCGTTGAACTTAAATCGGACCGGAAACTGGGCGCGGGTTTTCGTATCGCCAACAAAGATGGTTCCGCTTACTACGACTTCTCCGCCGAGTCGGTTGCGGAACTGCTCTCCGCCTACCTTAACCCTCGGCTGGCGGCGATCCTTAGTAGCGCTGTAAACGTCGGCAACAAAGTTGCTGATTCTGCGGGAATCTAAGCGGTGGCTTATTATTATCTGGCCGCCCAGCTTCCCTATCTGGTCTATGGACAGCAGCCGCCTATGTCTTCACAGACGTTTAGAGTGCTTTGCGCCTATACGCTCAGTAGTGGAGACGCGGCTCTGCTTGACGGGTGTTCTCTAGACCCGGAACATGGTGTTGACCAAGAAAAAAGTTACGCGGAACCACCCACGTCTACTTCGTCGCGTTTTATCAATGAATGGCGAGTTTGGGAGCGCACCCTGCGCCTCAATCTCGCACGGTATCGCGCCCAGAAGCAGGACAATGGCGTGTCGATAGAGCCGCCGGACTCTCCGGCTGACGCGGCGCTGGCGGCAAAGGCTGCTTTCGCGTTGGAATCGCCGCTGGAAGCCGAGCTGTTCATCGATCAGGCGAGGTGGAATGCTATCGAGGCCATGCAGGGACTGGACTCATTCAGTGTTAATACGATATATGCCTATCTTCTCAAGCTGCTCCTCATGGAACGAAGGGCTGCGTTCAAGGTTGAAGAGGGCTTCGCGGAATACAAGGGGCTTTATGACGCTATTCTGGCGTCCGCCTCAAAAGGTGTGGAGAAATAGCAAATGACCGGAACTAAAGGAAGAATTGTCGCCGTTAACGGCAATATGGTGAGCGTCCGCTTTGACAGTGCCGTCTCCATGAATGAAGTCGGCTACGTCAAGGTTGAGGACAAAAGGCTCAAGAGCGAGGTTATCCGTGTTCGGGGCGATATATCCCAGATGCAGGTGTTCGAGATAACCAAGGGGATCGCTATCGGAGACGAGGTTGAGTTTTCAGGGAACATGCTGGCAGTTGAACTGGGTCCAGGGCTTCTGGGTCAGGTCTACGACGGTCTGCAAAACCCCCTGCCTAAACTGGCCGAAACCGCCGGATACTTTTTGGAGAGGGGGATTTATCTTGATCCCCTGTCGGACAACCTCAAGTGGGATTTCACACCCGTAGCAAAGGTCGGTGACCATGTGGAACGCGCCGATACGCTGGGAACTGTGCCAGAAGGTGCCTTTACCCACCGTATTATGGTGCCATTTACCATGTATGGCTCGTATACCGTTTCATCAATAAAAGCAGCGGGTTCATACACGATACGCGAGACCATCGCGGAACTGAGCGATGGTAAGGGTAACACAATTCCTGTAACAATGACATTTCACTGGCCAGTGAAGCGCGCAATTGACTGTTACGAGGAACGGCTCAAGCCGGAAGACCCGATGTTGACGAAGCTCCGGCTCATCGACACCTTTTTCCCTGTGGCGCGTGGCGGAACCTACTGTATACCCGGACCATTCGGCGCGGGCAAGACCGTTATCCAGCACGTTACGAGTCGTAACGCGGATGTGGATATTGTGATCGTTGCGGCCTGTGGCGAGCGCGCTGGTGAGGTTGTGGAAACCCTCAAAGAGTTCCCGGAACTTATCGATCCCAAAACAGGCCGTTCCCTTATGGAACGCACCGTGATCATCTGTAACACATCGTCCATGCCTGTCGCGGCGCGTGAAGCATCGGTGTACACAGCGGTAACGCTTGCCGAATACTACCGACAGATGGGCTTGCACATTCTCTTGCTGGCCGACTCAACAAGCCGCTGGGCGCAGGCCATGCGCGAAATGTCAGGACGCCTAGAAGAAATTCCTGGAGAGGAGGCTTTTCCCGCCTACCTTGAATCAACCATTGCCAGCTTTTACGAGCGGGCAGGTCTGGTACGGCTCAAGGACGGGGCGCTTGGGTCGGTTACCATCGGTGGCACGGTTAGTCCCGCTGGCGGTAACTTCGAGGAGCCGGTAACGCAGGCCACGTTGAAAGTCGTGGGCGCGTTTCATGGACTGTCGCGTGAGCGTTCCGATGCCCGCAAGTACCCGGCTATTCACCCGCTGGATTCGTGGTCAAAGTACAAAAGCACGATTGACCCAAAGCGCGTACGGTACGCTTACGGTTTTATCCGTCGTGGGAGCGAGATCGAGCAAATGATGAAAGTCGTGGGTGAGGAGGGAACGAGCCTTGATGACTACATCGTGTACCTCAAGGGCGATTTCCTTGACGCGGTGTATATGCAGCAGGATTCATTTAATCCGGTTGACTCTGCGGTCAGTCCTGAGCGACAGAATCACATCTTCCTTGTCATTCTGCAAATTCTGGGGACAAAGCTTGCTTTCACAGAGAAAGCTGAGGCGCGTACATGGTTTAACCATCTGCGGCAGAAGTTCCTGGATTACAATGGCACGCCTTGGAAGTGTGAGGAGTTTGAGCTTCTTGAAAAAGATATCACAGACGCGGTGGCCGAGCGTTCCCAGGGTCTGGATAAGATAGTGGAAAAACTTTTGGCATAGGGTGGCATAGATGAAAAAGGTATATAGCAAGATAGAATCCATCACCGGTAGCGTTATTACGGTGAAAGCCGAGGGTATCCGCTACGGCGACCTCGCGGAAGTTGACACCGCTTTCGGCACGTCCCTTGCCGAGGTAAACCGGCTGGAAAACGACATCGTTTCCCTGCAAGTGTTCGCGGGCGGGCGCGGTATCTCTACCGGCGACACGGTGCGCTTCCTCGGACACCCCATGCAGGTCTCGTTCTCTGACAACCTCATGGGGCGCGTGTTCTCCGGTTCAGGCGCTCCACGCGACAGGGGGCCGGCGCTCCACGAGAATCTGATCCCCATTGGTGGGCCGTCGGTGAATCCCGCACAGCGCATCATCCCACGTCGCATGATCCGTACCGGTATCCCCATGATCGACATGTTTAACACGCTGGTCGTTTCCCAGAAACTGCCAATCTTCTCGGTATCTGGCGAGCCGTACAACGAACTCTTGGCGCGTATCGCAATGCAGGCGGAGGTTGACGTTATCATTTTAGGCGGCATGGGTCTCAAGTATGACGACTACCTGTTCTTCAAAGATACACTGGAGGAAGGGGGCGCGCTTTCCCGCACCGTGATGTTTGTGCATACGGCGAGCGACCCCACTGTCGAGTGCCTCATGATCCCCGATATGTCGCTGGCGGTTGCCGAGCAGTTCGCCTTGCAGGGCAAGGATGTGCTGGTACTCTTGACTGACATGACGAACTTCGCCGACGCCATGAAAGAAATCTCCATTATACAGGAGCAGGTTCCGTCAAACCGTGGTTACCCAGGCGACCTTTACAGCCAGCTCGCGTCCCGTTACGAAAAAGCGGTTGACTTCGATACCGCTGGTTCCATCACCGTTCTAGGCGTAACCACAATGCCTGGCGACGACGTAACCCATCCGGTACCGGATAACACAGGTTATATCACCGAAGGCCAGTACTACCTGAAGAACGGGCGTATTGAGCCGTTTGGTTCGTTGTCGCGCTTAAAACAGCAGGTAAACAACAAGACCCGCAAGGACCACCGCGCTCTCATGGACGGTATGATTCGGCTCTACGCCGCGTACAAGGATACGCTTGAGAAAAAGTCCATGGGCTTTATGATGACCAACTGGGATGAGAAGCTCCTTAAATACGGCGAGCACTTTGAAAGCAAGATGATGGACCTTTCGGTTAACATCCCTCTGGAACACGCCCTGGACCAAGGTTGGGAAATCCTCGCCGATTGCTTCATACCAGAAGAAACCGGCCTGCGGACGGAACTAATCAGCCAGTTCTGGCCCAAGAAGAACTGAGGTCGCCATGGCAAAGATCAAGCTGACGAAGAATGAGCTTAAAAAGCAGAAAGATTCGCTGAAAATGTTTCAGCGTTATCTGCCTACGCTCATGCTCAAAAAACAACAGCTTCAAGCGGAGATCAGAATCACAGAGTTGCGCATCAAAGAACTGCTCGACGAAAAAAAGCGGATCGATGAAACCTTCAAGGCATGGATCGCGGTCTACGGCGAGAAGGGCTTTTTCACCCCCGATATACTCCGAATCACCAGTCTGCGGACTTCTGAGGGAAACATCGCGGGCGTGACAATCCCTATCTTTCATGGCGCTGACTTTGAAACCACGCCTTACGACCTCGTCCGTACTCCGCTCTGGCTTGACGCGGCTGTGGAGCGCATGAAGCAGGTACTCTTGCTTGACCTTGAGGCGCAGACCCTTGAGGAACAGCGTAAGCGGCTGGAGCATGAGCTGCGGGTAACGACTCAGCGAGTCAACCTTTTTGAGAAGATCAAAATTCCCGAAACTACAGGGAATATCAAAAAAATTCAGGTATACCTCGGTGATCAGCAGACTGCGGCAGTGGTTCGCGGCAAGATCGCCAAGCGTGGTATGCAGAGGGTTGCCCAATGATAGTACCAATGAAGAAAATATCCGTCATAGTTATGGATAAGACCCGCGATGTATCGCTTGCCAAACTCCGTGACTTGGGTTTGTTGCACATTGATTCGCGTCCTATTACCAGCGACGGTCTCTCAAAGCAGCTCGATAGCAAGGCAAAGGCGGAAACGGCGCTCGGACTTCTACAGTCTTATAAGGTTACAAAAACTGATTCAAAAGCGTCTGTCTCAGACCTCGTTACCGAGGTCTTGGGTATGGATAACGAAAAGAAGACGCTTCAGGAACAGTTCACGTCGCTTGGTAAGGAAGAGAGCCGTGTTGAGAAGTGGGAGAATTTCAACCCTGCCGACCTGAAAGAGCTGGCAAAGCAGGGACTCATGCTTATTCCCTACGAACTATCCTACAGTGCATATGAGTCGCTGGACAAAGAACAGCGTTTTATTACTCTGTTTCGGGATAAGGTTAAGGTATACGGGGTGGCGCTGGATCACGAGATTGCCGGTGAGATGCCGTTTGCCCTGCCGGAAAAATCTCTGTCCGAAATACGCAAGGCCATAAAGAACATTCAGATAAAACTTGCGGACATTGAGAAACGCTTTGCGACGCTTGCCACTCATAAAAAAAGTATTGAGGATGAGCTAAAGACATTGGCGCGAAATATTGAGTTCGAGACCGCGAAGGCAAGTATGGACAGCCTCAGTGTTAGCACGGACGCAATCTCCCCTGATACAGGCATTTCGTGGCTCACCGGCTTTGCGCCAAAGGACGATGTTGGCGTGCTGAAACGCGCCGCTGCCGAAAATGGCTGGGCATTGGCAATAACCGACCCGTCCGAAGAAGACGCGGTACCGACTCTGCTCAAGAACAACAAACTCGCCAGCCTCATCTACCCGCTCACCGACTTCCTAGAAGTAGTACCGGGCTACCGCGAAATAGACATATCCGGCTGGTTCTTGCTGTTCTTCTGTATATTTTTCGGCATGATCTTCGGGGATGGGGGCTACGGCGTGATACTTGGTACCATCGCCCTCATCGGTATTGCCAAGACTTCGGCCAAAGGCGTGCCCGTCGCGTTCAAAATGCTGGGGTTGCTCGCCCTGTCCAACACTGCGTGGGGTATTATCACCTGCACTTGGTTTGGCATTGATACGGCGAAGTTGCCGGAAATCTTGCGAAGCATCTCGTTACCAGCGCTTTCCAGTGTGGAAGCGGCAAAAGGTGAGGCGCAAAAGACTATTGTCGATCAAAACCTGCAAATCTTCTGCTTCTCGCTGGCGCTCCTGCAACTCGGCATTGCTCACATCAAAGGCTTCTTTCGCAACATCAAGTCCTTAAAACT
>JAITFA010000220.1 GCA_031281685.1 Treponema sp.
TTGGGTGCCAGAGATAGCTTCTTTCATTATCCGTTAGGCTACTTGGGTGCCAGAGATAGCTTCTTTCATAATCTGTTAAGCTGCTTGGGTGTTTGGGTGCCAGAGATAGCTTCTTCATAAAGCAAGTTTAACGCCGATATATAAGATTATGCGACAGACGAACCTATCGTTTTTACTTGGCCTCGCTTGTATGTTGTTTTTTTCGTGTTCCTCCTATTCTTCGGCGCTCAGGCCACAAAACCCGCCGGAACGACCCGCGATTCCCGAATACATCATGGGAACCGGCGTTATGAACGCGGAAATACTCACGACGTTCCTGTTTTCGTCAAATCCCAATGCGGACGCCGTGTTTGTGCAAGAGCTTGCCGGCATATACATTGAAGAAGCGTCTATTGAGAATGTGAACCACGATGTTGCGTTCAGCCAGATGTGTCTGGAAACCGGTTTTCTCAAGTACGGCAACCTCGTAACGCCGGATATGAACAACTTCTGTGGTCTGGGTTCCATTGACGCTGAACACACTGGCGAGCGTTTCCCAGACCCGCGCACTGGCGTACGTGCACATATTCAGCATCTCAAGGCGTATGGCACGGATGAGCCGCTCAAGCAGGAACTGGTCGATCCACGCTACAAATGGGTAATACCCAAAGGTAAAGCGCCTGATGTCATGGGGCTTGGTGGCAAGTGGGCTACTGATCCGCAGTATGGCGAGAAGATCACTTTGCTACTCAGGAGGCTCTATGAGTCGTCCCCCCCTGATTGACAATTTTAGACTTTCCCTGCAAGGTAAGACTATGTTTGTCGTAGGTTCAACCAATATGATCCCCGAAGAATACCGGAAAACAGCGTCGGCGTTATTTCCGTCTGATGGTCCTCACGCGCAGCAGAAGCCCGGCATAGAGGCCGCGATAGCTTTTGCCGAGATTTTGGGGATAGGTAACGATTACAGGCGCATCCTTGACACGAGTACTGTTGAGCAGATGGCGCACTTTTTACGGCATTTTCGGAACAATCTCGATCTGCTGATCCAGAAAACCTGGGTCGAAAAGGCGGACGAGACCCGTAAAGAAAAGCTCCAGGAACGGGTTCCTCCCTTTATTGATGAGGTAGAGAAGGAAAGTTACCAACAAGCGCTTGTTGATTTCAGCGTGATTCTTGAGGAATTGGCGTACCTCTTTTTTGGGGCGCAGTCCAACGAGAACGATTTCACCGAGTATACCTTCCGCATTGATACCCAGATGGGGCTGTTCTGGTGGTATGGCGGGCAGATTGGCTGTCTGCGGAGCGTACCTACCCAGGCGCTTGACGACACGGTATTGCGCGCCATCCTTTTACTGGGTATCTGCTATCTTACTAACTTTTAGCTTTTGGAGAACACGTATCATGGAGACAGAAACAGAACGCTCGGCTGGAACTACGATTCCAAGCAACACCGCGTCGGACTTTATCAGCGAGTTTATCAAAGAAGACCTCAGAACTGGCCGCTTTAGCCATGTGCTGACGCGCTTTCCGCCTGAGCCAAACGGCTGGCTACACATCGGCCACTGCAAAGCCTTCTACGTGGACTTTTCTATGGCGGAAAAATTCGGCGGTAAGTGCAACCTGCGCTTTGACGATACCAACCCCTCTAAAGAAGACATTTCTTACGTTGAGGCCATTAAGCGCGACGTAAAGTGGATGGGGTATGACTGGGAAGACCGCGAGTTCTACGCCTCGGATTATTACGAGTACCTTTACGAGCTTGCGATCAAGATCATCAAAAAGGGACACGCCTATGTTGATGACCTTTCCGAAGAGGAAACCAGCGAGTACCGAGGCACTGCAGTCGCTGACAAGAACAACATCACCATCACGCCGCCCGGACGCAACAGTCCTTACCGCGACCGCTCGGTTGAGGAAAACCTCGACCTTTTTGCCCGTATGCGCACCGGTGAGTTTGCCGACGGCGCAAAAACGCTCCGCGCCAAGATCGACATGGCGCACCCAAACCTCCTGCTGCGCGACCCCGTGATGTACCGTATCCGCCGTGAAACGCACTACCGCACCGGCAATTCGTGGTGTATCTATCCTATGTACGACTTCCAGCACCCGCTGTCGGACGCAAAGGAGGGCGTCACTCACTCACTCTGCTCAATGGAATACGAGATACACCGCCCCTTGTACGAATGGTTTATCAACGAGGCCGAGGTGTTCCCGTCGCGGCAGATTGAGTTTGCCCGCCTCAACATGACCCATACCGTGATGAGCAAGCGTTGGCTGTTGCGTCTTGTGCAGGAAAAGCTCGTTTCCGGCTGGGATGATCCGCGTATGCCCACCATCGCGGGTTTGCGGCGGCGAGGTTACACACCAGAGGCGATTCGGAGCTTCATTTCTCAGATCGGTATCGCTAAAAACGACAGCATGGTTGACATTGCCTTTCTTGAATACTGTTTGCGCCAGGACCTCAACAAACATTCCCCGCGTGTGATGGTGGTTTTAAAACCGTTAAAACTGATTATTGAGAACTGGGAAGCCGGGAAATTTGAGGAAGTGGAAGCCGTGAATAACCCGGAAGATCCGTCCGCCGGAACCCGCACACTGCGCTTCAGCCGCGTTCTCTGGATAGAACGTGATGACTTTGAGGAAACGCCGCCGCCCAAGTATTTCCGCCTCTATCCGGGTAACAGCGTCCGCCTCCGCTATGGTTACATCGTTACCTGCACTGGCTTTGACAAAGACCCCAGTACCGGCGAAATTATCGCTGTTCGTTGCGTGTATGACCCCGCCACCAAAGGCGGCAATGCTCCCGACAACCGCAAGGTAAAAAGCACGATTCACTGGGTTGCCGCTGACGGCGCGATTCCCATTGAAGCGCGGCTCTACGACTATTTGTTCGCTGTTGAGCGGCCAATGGAAGTGTCGCCGGGCGAGTCATTCACCGATAAGCTCAGTCCCAATTCCCTTGAAGTGATTCCCAGCGCCTATGCCGAGCCGTGCCTTGCCGCCGCCGTTCCCTTTGACCGCTATCAGTTCGAGCGCCTCGGGTATTTTGTCTGCGACCCCGATACCAGCGACGGCAAGCCTGTGTTTAACAAAACCGTGGGACTGCGGGACACATGGTTAAAGGTGAAAGATAAACCTCAGTGAACATGCGGCGTATACCCCGCCGCCGGCGTTTCCATTGCCTGATTATCCGGCGTGTTGCGTTCCAACATGCCGGCGTTATGTATATGCGAATATACCCACCGCGCTTATAGCGACTGGAAACCATACGTGTATATATTTCCAGAAAATATCCTGACTTATTTTTACATTACTCATTCTTTTTTTATCTTATTATCATTATTCGATGATATTTCGCAGGAATACAATATTTTTCGTAACTATGTAGTCGCATATAAAATCAGGAAGAATGTCCACGGATGAACATTTCCCAATCTACCGTTCACCAAGGAGGCTACGGATAAAACCAGCGATGAAGGCGGGAATGAGCCATTCACCATGGTGGAGTCAAAACCCCAGGGATTGGAGTTGAATCCCCAGGGATTAGAGTCAAAACCTCAGGGATTGAAGTTGAATCCCCAGGGATTAGAGTCAAAACCTCAGGGATTGAAGTTGAATCCCCAGGGATTGGAGTTCAAACCCCAGGGATTGGAGTTGAATCCCCAGGGATTGGAGTTCAAACCCCAGGGATTGGAGTTGAATCCCCAGGGATTGGAGTTGAATCCCCAGGGATTGGAGTTAAGATTCCGTGCTGTGTCTGCCCCCTTTACTAGCTCATTCAACGACCTTGCCAGCGCCCAGCAATTCCAAATTCAAGAATCATCGGGGGCCTCGCCCGCAATGGCGAGTAAAAAGTCAGTCCAATCTTCGTGCAGATATCGACTCATTTCAT
>JAITFA010000010.1 GCA_031281685.1 Treponema sp.
GGGTCAACCGAGCGCGTTCCCTCAAGCGTATTGGCAGCCATAACCGGAAATACCATGAGAAACGCGGTGAAAACCGGGGTCCGGTCAGCGCCCATAAGCAAAAAAGCGATAAGGATTACAGACATAACCGGCGTCGCGGAAACCAGCGTGAATATTGGCTGAAAAAAAGAAGTTGCGCGTGTGTCAAGACCCGCGATAATCCCCACCACAACGCCGAGTGGCGCGGAAATAGCCATGCCCATGAGTACCCGCAAGAAGCTGTGGAACAGCGCCTGAAAAAAACGCGCACTGTGCGCCAGCGCGAAAAGGCGCTTGATCACAGATGCGGGCGCGGGAAAAAGGATTTCGCTATCGGTAATAGCGGCTCCTGCTGTCCATGCGACGAGCAGGGCTGCTATACCGATACTGACCCAGACGACATTTTTTTTAATGATAGTAAAACGCATCAGAGGGAAGATCACCGCCAATAGAGTCAGGGGCGAATTGCAAAAACGCCTTAAAAAGACTTTCCAACGAGGGACGCGCCTCAAGCGCGGGAATAAACACGTAATTACTACGCGGTATAGCGGCCTGCACCACAGGCGCACGAATTCCAAGCTCGTATTTTTCCACCAATACGCCAGCCTCAGCCGGATTCACGCCTACCCATTCTATAGAAGCTTTGCATGCCCGCAATATATCAGCCATTGCTTCCCTTTGCGTGGCGGCAAAATCAGCGTCCACCACAAGCACGGTCATGGGATAATTTCCGCTGCCTTCAAGTACCGCCCATTCGTTCTGAATATCACCAACGAGTCGCAACGCGCTGTTACCGGAACGCGCCATAGTAGCAAAAGGCTCCGGCAGTAACGCGATGGAAACCCTGTTGGCTATGAGCGACTGGGCTATTTCAGCGGTAGCGAGGCTGTATGACAGATTCAGGTCCTGATCGGGGTTCATTCCTTTGGCTAAAAGAATTCGACGGAACACATAATCAGGTGTTGAGCTTTGTCCCGCGACTTCTACGGTTTTTCCGCGCAGGTCTTCAATGCTTTGTACACTGGGGTCTGAGGTGATGAGACTCAGCATACCGGTTCCCAATACAGCCGCAACCTGTATGCGTTTCCCGCTGGAGGCGATTTTTGCCGCCACGTTTGGCGGCAATATGCCGACTTTTGCCTCGCCACTGATAAAACGCGCCGCCATAAGGTCGGCTTGCGCCAGCGCCTCGACCTTAATGGTAAACGCGGGAGTACTTGGCGGATGCTCAAAGAGTTGGATAAGGCCAACACCGGACGGACCTTTCAGCGCGTAAACGGTAAGGGGTGATTGCGCCACGGGCGAAGCGCTCGCGGCCCAGCCTACGATACAAAAACATAGGATTTTAAAAAAATTGTGCTTCATGTAACTATGATACTGAATCCTTTGATTTAGTAAAGAGTGCGGGAAGAAAAAATATAAAAAAGTGAAAAACCCTCTTCCCCTTTTTTTCACTTTATTGTAGAATTAAAAAAAAGATCGAACAAAAGATTTTTTGGAGGTTTCAATGTCAAAGCAGAAAAATGTTTACTTCTTCGGCGAGGGCGCCGCAGAGGGCGATGGAAGTATGCGGGACATTCTGGGTGGTAAGGGTATTGGATTGGCCGAAATGACCAATCTTGGAATCCCCGTGCCTCCAGGATTCACCATTTCAACGGAAGTTTGTGGAGCGTATTACGCAAACCATGAAAAGTATCCAGAGGGGCTTAAAGAGGATGTCGAAAAGAACCTCAAAAGGCTCGAAAAGCTAATGGGTAAACGACTGGGCGATAGCGACGATCCGCTTCTGGTGTCGGTACGTTCCGGCGCTGCGATTTCTATGCCCGGTATGATGGATACCATTCTTAACCTAGGCATGAATGACAAAGCGGTGCGTGGGCTTGCGAAAAAGACAGGAAAGCCTCGTTTCGCTTGGGACGCTTATCGCCGTTTTATCCAGATGTATGGCGATGTAGTCATGCATGTACCCAGCGAGGAATTCGAGAACGCGCTTGGCGCTATAAAAAAAGCGAAGAGCGCTCATCTTGACACTGATTTGAATGAGGGCGACTTGGAAGAATTAGTTGCCACATACAAGAAAATCATCAAAAGCAGTACAGGTAAAGATTTCCCGCAGGACCCGATGGATCAGCTCTGGGGCGCTATTAGCGCGGTGTTTGGTTCGTGGATGAATGAACGCGCCATTAAATACCGTGAGATTAATGGTATTAAAGAGGGCGATCTCAAGGGAACTGCCGTGAACATACAGTCCATGGTGTTCGGGAATTTCGGCGAGGATTCGGGAACCGGCGTATGTTTCAGCCGCGATCCATCAACGGGCGAAAGGGTGTTTTATGGTGAATACCTGATGAACGCGCAGGGCGAGGATGTGGTGGCTGGCGTCAGAACGCCAGAGAAACTCGCCACGCTGGAACGGAGAAATAAAGCGCTTTACGACCAATTGGTAAAGATAAAGAACCGGCTTGAAAGACATTTCCATGATATGCAGGACATGGAATTCACGGTTCAGCAGGGAAAACTTTTCCTCCTTCAGACCCGAAACGGCAAGCGCACTGGTACGGCAGCGATAAAATGCGCCATTGATATGGTTAAAGAGGGGCTTATCGACAAGAGAACCGCGATAACTCGCGTTACGCCGGAACTCCTTGACCAGATTTTCCACTCCATGATCGAACCAAAAGCACTTAAAACCGCTAAATCCTTAAACAAAGGATTAGCCGCATCTCCGGGCGCGGCGGCTGGACAGATCGTGTTTTCCGCCAAAGACGCCGAGGAATGGCACAAACAGGGAAAGAAAGTGCTGTTGGTACGCAAAGAGACCAGTCCTGAAGACATCAGCGGTATGGTGGTTTCTCAGGGAATCCTTACCTCCACCGGCGGCATGACCAGTCACGCGGCGGTGGTTGCTCGCGGCATGGGTGTGCCTTGCGTGGCCGGAGCCAAAGGCGTTACCGTGCAGGGGAAAAAGGTTGATATCGGCGGCAAAAGTTATAAAGAGGGCGACTGGATCACCATTGACGGGTCAACCGGTGAGGTGTATGACGGAGTGCTTCCGCTGGTTCAGCCGGAGATTTCCAGTGATGTGCAGACCTTCCTCTCATGGTGCGATGATATTCGCGCCAAATCAATACGGGGAAAGGTGAAGGGCTTTGATGTGCGGACTAATGCGGATCTGCCGCGTGACGCCAAGCGCGCCTTTGAGTTTGGCGCTCAGGGCGTTGGCCTTTGCCGCACAGAACACATGTTCTTTGATGAGGATAAACTTCTTCACTTCCGCGCCATGATTGTGGCGGACACTGAGGAAGAACGAAAAGACGCGCTGAAGAAAATACTTCCGCTCCAGCAGAAAGATTTTTTCGGTATCTTCAAAGCCATGGAAGGCCGGCCCGTTATTATACGCCTCTTGGACCCACCGCTCCACGAATTCGTTCCCCATATTAAGGAAGAGATCGCGGAACTTGCCGGACAGCTTGGCATGAATCCTAAGCTACTCCAGCCCAAGATCGATAAACTGCATGAGGCAAACCCCATGCTCGGTCATCGTGGTTGTCGGCTCGCGGTAACCTATCCTGAAATCTATGATATGCAGGTTGAGGCAATTGCTCGTGCTGCTGTGGATTGCGCCAAGAAAAACATTCCGGTAATGCCGGAAATCATGATCCCCATCGTCGGTGACGAGCGGGAACTTGCCCTGATCCGCCCTCGGTCTGAAGCGATTGTGAAGCGAGTACTTGAGAGCGCTGGTGTGAAATTGCACATCAAAATTGGCACTATGATCGAAGTGCCGAGAGCAGCTCTGGTTGCTGACCGAATTGCCAAGTATGCTGATTTCTTCAGCTTTGGTACCAATGACCTTACCCAAATGACCTTAGGGTTCAGCCGTGATGATATCGGCTCGTTCCTTCCGTCCTACCTTGAGAAAAAGGTGCTTAATGTTGATCCTTTCAAGTCCATTGACGAGGTAGGCGTTGGCCAGCTTATCCAGGGCGCGGTTGAGAAAGGCCGGAGCGTTAATCCTGGCCTGAGCATCGGTATCTGTGGTGAGCATGGCGGTGATCCTGCCACTATTGACTTCTGCTACCGTGCGGGTCTGAGCTATGTGTCCTGTTCGCCCTTCCGTGTTCCGATTGCCCGCCTTGCCGGCGCTCAGGCAGTCATCAGACACACGAGTACAATTAGCGTGGCTGAAGTAGCAACCGCACTGAAGCAGCGTAGCCGTGTGCAAGTTCCTCCACTTGAGGTGGAAATACCGAAGCGTGGACGTGGACGTCCGCCAGCGGTTAAGCCCGTAGTGGAAGTAGTAGCCGAACCCGCCGCGCCAGCGGTGTCTGGTACCACAGAAGCGGTAACGCCGAAGCGTGGACGTGGACGCCCAGCAGCAGTTAAGCCCGTAGTGGAAGTAGTAGCCGAACCCGCCGCGCCAGCGGTGTCTGACACCACAGAAGCGGTAATGCCGAAGCGTGGACGTGGACGCCCACCAGCATTGAAGCCCGTAGAGGAAGTAGAAGCCGAACCCGCCGCGCCTGCGGAGTCAGGCACCC
>JAITFA010000088.1 GCA_031281685.1 Treponema sp.
TGGAGCAACCGCTGGTTTTTCGGTAGGCATATTTATTGGAGGCATAATAAATACAATAAAGAGTATAAAATTATTACAAGAAGAAGAAAATAATGGGGTACGGCGTAACGGCACATAACAGGTCTGTTAAGGAAAAGATAGAAATTGACGAACCTTGTTATTTCAAAATGGAAGTATGTGATAATTTTATATTCAAAGAACCGGAGAAACTGTCGTGGAAAGGGACATTTTCTGAAAAAGAAGCGTATTGGGAAGCGCCCTCGGTTGAAATGGGATTAGAATTATTTGACTATGTAAGAAATAATATAATACAAAAATAAAAGAGTACGCCCGCCGTCTGCTGTTCTTGTAGACTTAAGATTAACGTGAGTTCGATGTAAAGTGTCAGACACCATATCTCTAGGCCGCTTTCCGCAGCTAAAGCGTGGTGTCTGACGCCAGCGCCGGATACTCGCTAGTTGGCGCGGCGGACGTTCTGCATGGGCAGCATCCACAGCCACGCGGCGCTGATTGCCACGCCGGTGTAGCGGCGGTTGAGAACGCTCTGTTTGGTGGGATAATCAAAGATGATGTACGGGACATCGTTGACGATGATATCCATCAGTTGCTTCTGTATCTCAAAACGACGCGCAGGATCAACCGTAACGCGCTGCGCCTCAATGAGGCTGTCCACCTCCGGCTTACTGTAGGCCGCGGCATTATAGCCGTTTTCACCCACCTGACTGGAGTGGTACAGTATCTCGATGTTGGCGTTAATATCGGGGTAGTCAGCTTCCCAGCCCGCGAAGATCATGTCGTAATCGCGCTTGCCGTCAGCATCAAACACGCCGCCCGCCTGATAGGTGCTTTGCTCCTCGTTGGATAGCCGCTGTATCTCGACATTGATGTTAAGCGGGGCAAGGGCGTTTTGCAGAAACAGCGCCCGTGAGTTTGATAGGGATGCGGAATTGATGATCACCGAGCAGCTAAAACCGTTGGGGTAGGCTGACTGGGCAAGGTACTCCCGCGCTTTGTTGAGGTCATAGGCATAAGACGGCGCGGCGCTGAGGTAGGAGCGCCACTGCGCGGCGTTATCGCCGTAGAGCGCGGTTCCAAAGGGTAGTACCGTGCCGGCGGAACCAGCGGTTTTGACGATGTTGCGCTGGAACTCAGGCAGGTTCAGCGCGTGGTACACGGCTTTGCGGACATTGGCGTCGTCAAAAGGGGCGCGCTGTGTGTTAAAGGCAAGGTAGGTGAGGCTGTAGGTATCAACGCTGGTGAGCGTGAGGTTGGGGTCGGCGGCAAGCTGGTCGATCATGTCCAGCGGCGGGTTGATCGTGAAGTCAACGCTGCCGTCGCGCATGGCAATGACCCGCGTGGTGTCTTCCGGGATAATCTTGAATACAAGCGTGTCGATGATGTTCGCCGCAGCCACAGTCTTGTTCCAGTAGTTCGTGTTCCGTTTCAGCACAACTTCCTGTCCGCTTGTCCAGCTCTGGTACACAAAGGGTCCGGTGGCGATGATGCCGCCGCTCGCCGTGCCGAAATCAGCCGCATGGCGCTCAAAATACGCCTTACTGATGATCCTGCCGCCAGCGGTTGTGGGGTAATACTTGAACGTGGCGGAGGGGTTGCGGAGCTTGATCGTCAACTGCCACGGGGCGGTCTGGGTAAAGCTCTCGACATCCTCATACAGCCACGAGAAGTAAGTGCCGCCGTCAGGGTCCTGCACGCGCTTAAGTGAAAAGATCACGTCGTCCATGGTCATGGGCGTGCCGTCGGAGAACACGATGTCGTCGCGTACCTCGTAGACATAGGTGAGATCATCGACCTGCCTCCAGCTTTTAGCAAGCTGCGGTACAATGTTGCTATTCTCGTCAAGGGTAACAAGCCCCTCGGTGATCTGGTTAATCACCGGATTAGTGGTAAAGTCCCACGCGAGTCCCGGATCAACGGCTGCAATGTCCTCGTTGAGGCTCACGGTAAAGGTAATGCCGGAAGTCACGGCAGTAGCGGCGCTTCCAGTCCGGTTCTGGCTTCCCCGCGCAAACATTGCGCTGGTAAGCAGAACAAAAGTGATAGATAAGGCAAACAATCGTTTTGTTATCATCTTGTCATCCTCCATAAGAATAATACCTATCTTACAAAATCGAGCGGATTTATGGAAGGCTGATGTATCGCTGGTACTTGGTTATACCCGCATATCCAGATCAATACCAGCGCGGGCAACGATCTTGCCGGTAACGAAGTCGCCGACCGCAAGCCGCGTGTCACTCGTGATGACTGTTGCACCGTCCACCTCTGGGGCCTGACAGAACAGGCGTCCCAGATAGAGGCCCTCTTCCGAGTCAATCGCTTCTTCAACAAGCGCATCCAGCCGCCTGCCAACAAAGCGTTCCATCCGTTTTTCGCTGATGGGCGTTTGCCGTTCCTCAACAATCGCTTTACGCTCAATAGCAAGGCGTTTAGGTATGCGGTTCTTCATGCTATAGGCCGGAGTATTCTCCTCGCGGGAGTAGGTGAAACAGCCGACCCAGTCAAGACGCGCCTCAGCCTGAAAATCAAGCAGCGCCTGAAAGTCCGCGCTCGTCTCGCCCGGAAAACCCAGCAGAAACGTGGAACGGAGCGCGGCATCCGGCAAGGCGTCCCGTATCCGCTGGATAAGATTATGGTAGGACTCGGCATTACCCTGCCTGTTCATGGCGCGGAGTATGGCTGTTGAGCCATGCTGAAAGGGAATGTCGAAGTAAGGCAGAAAACGATTGTCCCTACTGATGGTGTCAAGAATGTCAAGGGGAAAGTGATCGGGGTGTATATAAAGCAGCCTCACCCAGAACCGGCCATCAAGCCGCGCTATCGCCTCAAGAAGCGCGGGAAGCTGGCTATCGGCGCTATTGTTTGCGCTTTTCCCGAACGAGCCGATATCCTGCCCAATGAGGCAAAGCTCACGGATGCCCCGCGCTATAAGCTGACGGCACTCTTCCACAATATCCAGTATGGGCCGTGAGTGGAGCGGCCCCCGAATCAGAGGAATGGCGCAGAAGGAACAACGATTGTTACAGCCCTCGCTGATTTTGATATACGCGGAACCCGGTAAGGAAAGAAGCGGCCTCTGACCCGGAACAACCGGAGTTCCAGTCACGGCGCTACCGGTCAGTCTGGACGCAACCTCAGTGATTTGGGCAAGGTCGTTATTACCAAACAGGCAATCCGCTTCGGCAAGCTCAATCTCGCCCGCATAACGTTGGGCAAGACAGCCAGCAAGAATGAGCTTCTTGTCAGGAAACAATTTCCGCCAAGCAAGAACCGCGTTAATCGACTCCCGTTTGGCGCTTTCGATAAAACCACAAGAATTAATGATGATGAGGTCAGCATCTTCCGGCTTATCAGTCGCGAGCCATGCGGCCCCGTTGAGATGAGCCATCATGGTTTCCGCGTCAACCTGATTTTTTACACAGCCAAAGGGATCAAGGTAATAACGCAATTGTTATAACCGTATCATCACAAGCCGGTAACGGCCGTCGTTATCTCTTACCCAGCGGATATCCACCACCGCAACCTCGCCCGCGCCACCCAGTTCCACCGGCACAGTACGCCCGCCGCCTATAACTTGTATCTTCGTTACAGCGGCATTGGAGGCCCATAGCCGAATCCCGTTTTGCGCCTGCATATTGAGCGCATCCCCTCGCTGGAAGTATTGTTCGTTCCGATCCTGCCGGTCCCGCTCATACAGAATTTCCCAACGGAACATACAATACCCTTGAAAGGCTACTTCCATTGTAAAAGGATAAGCATTTGCCGAGGACAATATCTGCGTCGCGTTAGTCAAGCCAGTATTATCAGGCAAGGCCATCGCGCTTAACAAGGCAGGCGCGGGAACCGGCTCCGAAGACTCGACAGAAGCGCCACTATAAAAAGGCAGGGTGCTATCCATCTCAAAACGCAAAAGTGCGCCAGATTCCCCGGCGTTTTTATCAAAATCAGACGCGGTGATCCGCAGTTCACCCATGCCGTCGTTGTTGAGGTCAACCCGAACCTCCTGACTGAGGTCAAGAATGATTCCACCCGCTGGCGTCGTAATCGTTACCGCATCTCCTACATTACTCAGACGCAGAGTGTACTGGCTATCCCCATAAGGGATTACGATTGAGTCTCCCGGATAGAAACGCCGTTCCAATGCGCCTTCATTAAGCGCATATTCTACAGGTTTGCGAGTTTCTGTAACAATCGGCGCTTTAACGCGGGGAAGGTACAGAAAGTAATAGACCCCACCTCCAGCCGCAGCAAGCCCTATGACAAGGATAAACGCGCCAAGCAACATTTTAAAGGGAAGTGTGGAACCTCGCGGTGTTATAAGCTGGTTTATGGGGTCAGGTTGGTCCTGAATCTTACCGCTCCGGTATTGAAACAACAGTTCCTTATTATCAAGTCCCAGGTATTCGCCATAGTTTTTGAGAAAGCCAAGAATATACGGTTCACCAGGGAAAACATCAAATCGTTCCTCTTCAAGCGCTCTGAGATACTGAATGGAGATATGGATGTCCATACTCACTTGTTCAAACGTATACCCTTTTCCCTCACGAGTCATTTTCAAAGTGTTTCCCAGAGATTCCGCCACAGTTCCCTCCATACTAAAATAAGAAATTCTTTCTTAATACTAATCGGTATCCCGGAATAAAAAATTGTTGTACATATTAGCCGTGGCTGGCGCGTCATAGACAAAACGCTGATCAGAGAATCCTTGATTGATCCTGATGTCAGTGAAGTCAAAGCGTACCAGCATATCTGTACTGGTACGTCCCTCAATGCGTCGTATGAGACGGCTTTCGGGGTTAATATTGAGAATAATTTCCCGAAAGTTCTCAGAATTTGAACGCCTCGTAAGCCGTAGTTTAACAACCTGTTCACTAGAGCCGCTTTCAAGGGTCTGTGCCCCAGGGCCGGTAACATAGGCCGCCACATAGTTCTGCCGGAGCTTGCTCAGACCTTGGGCGCTGGCAAGGGATGCCCCGCTCATGCCACCACTCACGTCTTGCGTCATCACAGCACGGTACTCCGGCAGATAGATCGTCAGCGACTGGCCATTAAACACAATAACCTGATTCGCCGGACGGGTAAAGTCAATACGCAGGAGCGACGGCTCAAGGTGGCTAACCGTGCCAACAAGGTCGGTACTGCCAGAACGAATGGCGATCCTCGCCTCATAGTCATGGATACCGCTATACCGCTCGCTCACCATAGCCAGATAACGTTCCGCAGTAACGATTTCTTGGGCGAACAGGGACGCCGCTAAGAAAACGAACATAACGCTCATAAATCTTTGTTTCATAGGTCGATACTATCTTAAAGCGCTTGTGAAACACAAGATTCTTTGATAAAGAAAAGACTTTTAGGAAAAACTTATGAACAAAAAGAAAACACTATCCGCCCTTTGCGCAGTCTTGGCCCTATGTTGTTATCATGTTGAGGCGCAGGACCTGGATCGCGTCCTTCGCGTGGCGGGAACCCCGCCTGAGTATGCCCGCGCCATTCGCGCTGGCGGGCAAGCCTTTATGAGCGACCTTCAGGTCTGTCTGAGCGGCGACTCTTATCTCCGCTATCTCGTGGATAAACAGCACGGACTGCCGGACAGCTACGAGCCGGACGACCTTGTTGAACTGCGCGGCGGCTCTTACACCATACTGGAGCGGGGCATGTATCTGCGCCGCTCAGCCGCGCTTGCGCTGGAAGAACTTGCCGCTGCTGCCAAAGCCGACGGCGTTACCCTGATGGCTTCCTCCGCCTATCGTCCCTACAGCCATCAGGAGCGCACTTATGCCCGCAATGTTCGGGAAATGGGGCAACGGGAGGCGGATCGCGCCTCAGCCCGCCCCGGGCATAGTCAGCACCAGCTTGGGCTGGTGGTTGACTTTGGCTCTATCACCGACGCCTTTGCCGAAACCCGCGCTGGTCGCTGGATACTGGCGAACGCGAGTCGCTTTGGCTGGTCGCTCTCTTTTCCCCAAGGCTATGAAAATATCACTGGCTACAAGTGGGAAAGCTGGCACTACCGCTATGTGGGGCGTAATCTCACATACTTCATTGACACTTGGTTCGGCGGTATACAGCAGTACGCGCTCCAGTTTATCCATGAGTGGGAACAAGGGCGCTGATCAATGTCCTTGATAGACAGGGACAATTTGGCTATTCTTCCCCTATCTTTATGAAAATATACACCGACAATTCTGTTTTACCGAAGTTCCCCGACGACGGCTTGACCTATCGAAACCTGCCGGAAGTTGTCCTTGTGGGACGACCCAACGTCGGCAAATCCACGCTGTTCAACCGGCTTTTGCGAAAGCGCCGCGCTATCACCGACCCCACACCCGGTGTTACCCGCGATCCCGTGTCCCAGGACACCCTGCTTGCTGGAAAACCAGTGCGACTCATTGACACTGGTGGCTTTAAGCTGGTGAAAGAGGCTGACGACATTGGCCGTAAGATGGACGCGCTTGTGGTGGAAAAAACGCTTCTGACGTTGGAACACGCCGCGCTCATCGTGCTGATACTGGAAGCCGGAGACCTCACACCCGAAGACGAGGAGTTCATTGAGCTGCTCCGTCCTTGGCAAAACCGTCTGCTGGTAGCGGTAAACAAGACTGAAGGTGGTCGGCGAGAGGAAGACGCTTGGAACCTGCTGGCACTTGGCTTTGACAAGGTCTTTATGATTTCAGCGGAGCATGGTGACCATGTGGGCGAGCTTGAGGCGGCTATCGTGGCGCGGCTGGACTTCTCTACAGTTGTCGCAGACAATGACGCGACGCGTCCTATCCGCATTGCCATTCTGGGCAGGCCCAACACCGGTAAGTCCACGCTGTCGAACCGACTCACCGCCTCAGCCGCCTCTATCGTCAGCGATGTTCCCGGCACCACCCGCGATGTGGTGGAGGGAACGTTTTTCTATAATAGAAGAAATTT
>JAITFA010000119.1 GCA_031281685.1 Treponema sp.
GCTGGTTGCGTACCTCCTTGCGGAAACACGAGTTATCAGATTGCGGCTCTCATCGCTTGAGCCGGATAGCCTTAGTGAAGGCTTTATCAAGCTGCTTGCCTCCCCGCGTATCCGGCCCCATTTCCACCTTTCGGTGCAGTCAGGAAGCCCGATCATCCTTCAGCGTATGGCACGGCCATACAAAGTCCAGACCATTGAGCATGGGATCGCGCTGTTGCGTTCTGTAAAGACCGACCCTTTCCTTGCCTGCGATATCATCACCGGCTTTCCGGGCGAAACCGATACGGCGTTTGAGGAAACCTGGTCGCTTTGCCAGCGCGTGGGTTTTGCTTGGATACACGCCTTCCCTTATTCCCCCAGGCCCGGAACCACAGCCTACTCGTTCACCGGCCATGTAAGCGAGCGGACAGCCAGCGCTCGTGTGGAACGCCTGCTCACGCTGGCGCGGGAAGGACGCCGCGCCTATACCAGCCGCTGGCTTGGCAAAACAGTGGAGGCAGTTGTTGAAACGCATGAGGATCCCCGCATGGCCTCTGCAATAAGCGAGAATTATCTTAAATTGCGTATCCCCCGCAACACGGAAACGCCGCTTAAACCAGGAACTTTGATCCGCTGTCGCTTGAGCGGGCAACCAGAATCAGAGAAAAAAAATGACGCCAATTTTGACGCGCTGGCTCAGGTACTTTCAACATAAAGAAATACCCTTGTATCCTTGACGCTTTTCCTTTTTAAGGTTCATAGTAGTGCTATGAATCTTGCCTACCAATCCGTGCCTCTGCCTGAAGACCTGCGGAAGCTCAGGACTGCCGGCGACTTTGCCGGCGCAAACCGGCTCATCACCGCCCTGTTGAAGAAAGACCTGCCGCACGCCCTGCGCCAGCGGCTTGAAATTGAGACGCACGTTCTCGATATCCTTGCCCATGACGAGTATCCATATAGCGTAGAGGCAGCACGGCAGCTCATGCGGGAGCGAATCTGCGACTTCACGCCGGACGAGCTTGACGCGCTCAAGGCTGAAGGGGCGGCTGACTGGGCTTTTGTCGCGGGCGAGCCGTGCTTTCACCGGCGCTTTTTTGATAACCTGCTGAAAACGCGAGACGATTACCGCAAACGGCTTCTGACGCCTGAGCCAAGTGAGCGATCCAACCAACGGAAAGAACAGCTTGATAGAAACGTCGATGTCATGCGGAAAGACGGCGGCAGAAGCGCGGAGATACGGCTTCGCGCCTCTATTCAAGTTAAGAAAGCGTTTGAAGAAGCCGGACGCCGTGTTCTGGTTCACCTGCCCATACCCCGTGGGGCGCGGCAAACCAGCAAAATCACCCTGCTGTGGACTTCCCCGGCATCAAAAATCAGCGTCGCGCCTGTGGACGCGGAGCAACGCACCGTGTGTTTTGAGACAACACTAGCGCCAGACAGCGTTTTCTGGGTCGAGTACGCCTATTGTAATCAGCTTAAGTTTGTCAGTCCGGACCCGGCGGCGGCAAAGTCCGGGGTCTACGACTTTTGCCTTGAGGAACAAGCGCCTCATATCCGCTTTACGCCCTACCTACGATTTTTGCTTGAGGAAATCCTTGGCGGCGAGACCAATCCGCTGAGAAAGGCTCGGCGCATCTATGACTTCATCACCCGCAAGGTGCGCTATTCCTTCATGCCTGAATACGCGATCATCGAAAACATTGCCGAGTATGCGGCGGTGAATCTCAAGGGCGACTGCGGAGTGCAGGCCATTCTGTTTATTACGCTCTGCCGCATGGCCGGCGTTCCGGCGCGCTGGCAGTCCGGCCTGTCCGTGTCGGAGTTCTCAACCGGTTGCCATGACTGGGCTGAGTTCTACGTTGAGCCGTGGGGCTGGCTCTTCGCCGACCCGTCGTTTGGCGGCGGAGCCGTGGGTTCCGGCGCGCTTGATCGCTGGAACTACTACTTCGGGAATCTTGACATATTCAGAATGGCTGCCAACAGCGCCATTTGCGCGGATTTTGTTCCGCCGAAACACCAGTTCCGCGCTGATCCGGTTGATAACCAGACCGGTGAAGTCGAGTATGAGCATCACGCTTTGTTGTCTTACGCGCTTGAGACAACGCAAACCCTTGTCTCGTTCAAAGATGGGGCTGGATTCGAGACCGAACTTAAATAAAAGTTTGGTAAAGGCACGCTCTACGCAGAACGGGCTTCTTGATCACTCTTCGTTGTTTGACTATACTGTCTTTATCTCAAAATGAGAAATCTTCAATATCCGACCGTGTGACCGGGATTCTTTATTTAATAGGTAATAGGAGTGGCGTATGATCCTATCAATCATCGTTGGGATTGTGATGGGCTCTGTGGTAATAATGAGTATTACGGGGATGGCAATTAAAGAACACGCTAAACTACAGCGTTTCAAGATGGAAGAAGAAACCAAGCGTCTGCTCCACCAAAGTAAGCTGGTGGAACTGGAAGTTAGGAAAGAAGAAGCCGTTGCCAGACGCCTGCAAGCAGAAAATAGGAAATACGACCGCGCCATTGAGCAAATAACAGGAAAACCTACGCCCTCAGTAACCGATCAAAACTGACGGACAACGACGCGAACCTCGCTCATTGAGCGATGCTTTAGCGCAACCCCACAGCTCCAGTCATAAGACTTTCAGAACTGACCATACGCCATTCTTCGTCCCTTGACCTGTCCCCGCTCCGGTTTGACTTAGCGCCCGCCCATTACCACGCTCGCTGGCGTTGCTGGGAAACAGTACGAGTCCGCCATACTTAACGGCGCGAGGCGCCTCAAGCGCGCCGTCTATATGGGAAGTTTTTGCGAGAATCAAACTCTACTCCCTTGACATATTCAGCGTAAAGATTAGAATGATTGTATGCTTGTAAGACCAGCAGGTAACAAGACAGTTTACCGGCTCCCGGCTCATATTCTACTCACAAGCCGACCCTCTATCTACTAAACAAAGCTCTTAGATTCCCGCTTGCTTATACAGACAACCCAACGGCTTGTCTCTGTCCCTCAAAACCGTCTCACATCTACTCATTCGGCGGACCGGACAGGTCAGCCATTACCATTTCTGACTCGCCAGTTAAAATTTCTAAGTCAGTATTTTCAAATCCCGAGTCAAAAGTTTCAAATCCCGGGTCAGGATTTTCAAATCCTAAGTCAGGAATTTCAAATCCCATGTCAGGAATTCAAAATCCTAGGTCAGGAATTTCAACTCCTAGGTCAAAAGTTAAAAATCCCGAATCAGGAATTTCAACTCCTAAGTCAGGGGTTACAAAACCTGGGTCAGCCCCTTCTCCTTTTAGGTCATTCGTTACAGCGAATGAAACATTCGTTTCAACACATAGAGGAGAATGCTATGGCAAAAAGCACTGATTGGCTGCCGAGAGCCCGGACCGGGGTTCTGGCAATGTGTCTAAGCTGGATTCTGTACCTGACCGCGGCAAGGCGGACCTCTTGGGGCATACCTGACGCGGAGTGTGCGGAACTGGAAACCCTCTGTTCAGCGGCGCAGGTCATTCTCCAGAAGGCTCAGAACGACGCGGAGCGGACTCACGTCGTAACCGTGGAGTGTCAGGAGGCGTTTAAGGTACTGGAAGCCAAGATGCGGTTCTTCCGGGACCGGTACTTCAAGATTCCGCCACTTAGCGAAGGGGACTGGGTTGCCCTGGGCTTCCGCCCCAAGGACACGCGCCCGTCGCCCGCGCCCGCTCCTGAGGGCGTGCCGTCGGCGTCTCTGAGCTACACCGGCGGTCCCCATGCGATGACGCTCCATCTGGGACCTCTGGCGGGAACTCTAGAACTTGATCCTGAAAGCGAGTACGGCTACGCGATCTACGCCGGCATCATGCCTCAGGGCGGAGCCACGCTTGAAGAGGCCGCGTCGGACAAGCGCTACCTGATGAAGGTTCCAGCGGACGGAAAGGGTCTCCAGCATTACCGGTTTACGCGGCGGTCTAAGGAGAAGCTCGTTTTTGACGCTGAGGACGCGGGCAAGACGGTCTACGTGTGCTGCCGCTACGAGAACCGCAAGGGCGAAGCCGGGCAGTGGGGTCCGGTTGCTTCGGCGGTGATTCCGTAGGCAAAGGATAGTGAAGAGTGGGCGGGATTTGCGGACGGAAGCCCCGCGCCCGCCCCGTATGAGCAGGCGGAACGTGTTCCGTGAAAGCAGCCGTTGGCTGCAGGAACCGCCGCAAAAACGAGGCGTATACGATAAGGTTCGTATACATGGTGTTATGCGAAACGCACGCGCAGATTTTCG
>JAITFA010000142.1 GCA_031281685.1 Treponema sp.
GGGTCTGGACTGCTCGCGGTGTTGATGAGCGTCGCGCTCAGTTCCGCCTCACAGCCGCGATACCCGTACTTGCAGTCGGTGATGAGGGCAAGCGCGTTTTCACCGGTAACTCCGTTGCGGTCGTTTCCGAAGAGCGCGGCGGTGTATTGCAGACCGGGTATGTCCTGATACGCGCCGTGGCGGTTTAACACACCGGCAGGTACGTCGGACTGGTAGGCTTCGGGTTCACGGGCAAGCGGCAGACAGAAGCGGAGTATCGGCACGTTTTTGTGAGCGTCCGCAGCCTCGTTCCAGGTGATGTTGAACCGGTAGGCAAGGGCGCGGGCATCCGCGTCCAGCGTAATCTGGGTTTTGACGCTTGAGCCAAGCAGGGTTCCCTCCACCTCAAGCCCGTTGCGCAGGAGGTTCCCCGTGAGGGGACGTATCCGCGTGGGTGTCAGACACTCACGGCCAAGATAGCGCCCGGTCTGCCAAGCGTTGTTACTCGCCTTCTCAGCGCGGCTGAGTACCAGACCGGCTGTTTTGTCGCGGGCAAGTTTTTCCTCACCGCTTGTTTTATCAATAAGGGAACACAGATTGCCGGTCTGTGGATCGAATTCCGCCTTCAAAAAAGCGTTTTCTAGGGTAATAGGACCATGCGCGGCCTCGGAACGAGGGAAGACATGGCTATAGTAAGGATATGTATTCCCCATCGCTGCCTCACGGAACACCACAGTGGTATAACCAAACGCGGGAACTTCCACCTGAGCAAGGAAGCGAATGTACTGATGGTCCCAGTAACGCTGGAGTTCGGTATCCAGAAACTGGAACGCCAGGGCGTTTCCCGCGTGATCCCGTAACTCAGCGCGGCGTAAATCGTAGGTCCAGTCCCAGACCGTGAACTCAAGCGTTTCCCGCCGTGTGTGGGCGCTGGGGTTAAACACATGGTAGACCCGCGTCTTGCCCCTGCCGCGTTCAGGATTCGGCGAACCGCTAAAATACTCAAGCCCATAGCCCGCGCCCGCGCCTTCGGATTGGGTTCCAGCATCATCCTCCGCCTCGATCATCGAGGTGTCAATGGCTGCGGCAATAGCCAGCGCCGCCTTCTCGCGCGCGGCGCCAGACACCGCTAAGGCTTCGGAGTAAAGGCTCATCGCGTGTTCGCGGCTGTCTCGTACACAGGAGCCGGTGATAATATCATGGAAGTGGGTAAACAGAACCTTCTGCCACGCGGCCTCAAACTTTCGCGCCGGGTAGCGTTTACCAGTGAGGAGCGCGGACATGGCGTCAAGCCCCTCGGCATCCAGCAGGGCAACTTCGGAATGGCGATTCCCCAGCTTGATACGGCTTTGAGTGGTGTAACAGCCAGTGGCAAAGAAGTTGATCTCCCCATTGAGTACAGGAACCTTGTCCCGAACTGTTTCCGTTGCTCTGAAGTATTCGGCAAAAGTACCAAAACGTACCTGCGGGAACACTGGCCAGTCCCGCATCTCGATGATCCGCTCAATGTCGCGCCGCGTAGGACCGCCGCCGTGATCGCCCACGCCGTACACTATGAGCGACGTACTTAAACCGCCCGCAAGCGCGGCAAACTCTGGTACGCCAAGCGCGATGTCCGCGCTTATCCCGCCGTTGTACCAGTACGGCTCGCAGTGCGCCAGCAGCTCTGCGCCTGAAGGAGCCTGCCAGCGGTATAGCACGCGGCGCTCGGTAAGACCCCGGCAGTGATAGAGATAGCGCACGCCGCCGTAGTTGTCGATTTCAGGGATATTCACGCTGTGCCCAAAGGTGTCGGGTGAGAAGTCGATGTTCAGGGATGCGGGATCAACGCCCCAGACTGATTCAAGGTAGGTCTTGGTTAAACGGATATGCCGCAAAAGCGATTCAGTACACGGCATATTCTTGTCGGTTTCCACCCACGCTGAAGCGCTCACTTCCCAGCGTCCCTCGCGGATACGCCGCTTTATGTCTTCCATTAACTCAGGGTCGTACTCTTCTACAATGCGATAGACCGAGGCCTGTGATTGAGAAAAGCGGAAATCAGGGTACTCATCCATCATCTTGAGCATGGTACGGAAGGTGGCAAGCGTGGCAGCCACGGTTTCCTGCCAGCTCCACATCCAGTTCATGTCGATATGAGCATGGGCTGCGCACAAAATCGTGTATTGTCGCGCCGCGTCTTTAAGCGGCAGGAGCCGCTGTTCAGCCTCAGCGCAGGCGTCATTAGCAAGAATACCGTGGGCGCTCAGGCTTTTCTCCAAAACAGCCAGCGCTTCGCCAATTTCACGATCATATTCGTGGTTCCGCGCCTCGTTGAGGTTCACCACAAAGCCAAGCTCCCCAAGAATACGGCGTATCGCCGCTCCCGGCATGGTAACGTGGTAAATCAGTTCTTGCGGCATACCAAAGCTCCATTCAAACCGTTGTTTTTCACGGTTCCCGCCAACCCCGCATTTCAGTTCGTATAGCCTTCCGGCTAAAGTAATCATAGCGCCTCCATAGTTATTTTAGAGAAAAGATTGTATGTTTTTTAATAATATGTCCAGTGAATCAATCTTGTCCCACATCCAAGCTCCCTCTGACCTTAGAACCTTATCCACCCATGAACTCAAGCAGTTAGCCGTAGAGATTCGTAACGTGATTGTAGCCACCGTGAGTAAAAACGGCGGGCATTTAGCTTCAAACTTGGGAGTGGTGGAGCTTACGATAGCCCTGCATCGGGTGTTTGACTCGCCGCGTGATAAAATCGTTTGGGACGTGGGGCATCAGTGCTATACCCACAAGCTGCTCACCGGCAGATACAGCCGGTTTTCCACGCTGAGGCAGGCCGGCGGTCTTGCCGGTTTTCCCAAACGCGCTGAAAGTCCGCACGATGCCTTTGATACGGGCCATGCCTCAACCTCGATTTCCGCAGCCCTGGGGCTGCTGGCTGGCGACCGGATACAGGACGCGCATAACCGTGTTGTTGCCGTTATTGGGGACGGGGCGCTGTCCGGGGGGCTTGCTTATGAGGCGTTTTCTCACGCCGGACAGCTTGGCTTGCCGCTCATCGTCATCCTTAACGATAACAAAATGTCTATCGGGCGCAGTGTGGGCGGAATTTCTAAGTATCTTAGCCGCCTGTCAATGACGGCGCGTTATCAGGCGTTTCGCCAGAAGTTCGATTCGCTGGTAAAGCGTATCCCCCGCGCCGGGGAGTTTGTTTTCGATATCATTGTCAGGCTCAAGCGGGCGGTTAAGGCGGTTTTCTATATAGACAACTTTTTTGTAGACCTGGGGTTTGAGTATGTGGGACCGATTGAAGGTCATCACATTCAGCGGCTTGAGCAGGTTTTGCGTGACGTGCGAAAGCTGGATCGGCCTGTTGTGGTTCATGTGATCACGCGGAAAGGCAAGGGCTATAAGTTTGCCGAGGAAGATCCTGGCGCGTATCATGGGGTTTCCTCGTTTTCAGTGAATGAAGGACTGATTAAGGGACCGGCGCTTGTCAAAAATCATGATGCAGCCCTCGATAATCACCATGTGCGCCGCCGGAAGGAACAGAGTAACCGGCGCGGCAAAATCAGTTTCACCGAAGCTTTTTCCAGAGCCATTCTTGAGCAGGGACAGAAGGATGAGCGGGTGCTGGCGATCACGGCGGCTATGGAAAAGGGAACCGGGCTTTCAGCGTTCAAGGCTGCGTTCCCTGGTCGCTTCTTTGACGTGGGTATTGCCGAGGAACACGCGGTTACGTTTGCCGCTGGACTTGCCGCTAAGGGACTCAAGCCGATAGTTGCGGTGTATTCGACGTTTATGCAGAGGGCTTTGGACGAGGTTATTCATGACGTGGCTCTGCAAAACCTCGGCGTAACCTTTGCCCTTGACCGCGCCGGCTTTGTCGGCGATGACGGACTCACTCATCAAGGCGTGTTTGACATTGCCCTCTTCCGCATGGTTCCCAATATGACGCTTCTTGCGCCGGCGGACAGCGTGGAACTTGCCATGATGCTCGCGTGGGCGCTGCGTATCAACAGCCCCTGCGTGATTCGCTATCCCAAGACCTTCTGCCCGCTTGCGGGGCAGGAGTTTGCCATGCCGTTACACCTTGGGCGGGGCGTTTTCCTGCGGAAGTGGAACGCATCGATCTGTCTCGCGTTTTCCGGCAGTCTCTACCTTGAAACGCTGGACGCGGCGGCGCGGCTTGAACAGAAACGGATACCCACCGACCTGTATAATCTGCGTTTCTTCAAGCCGGTTGATGAAGAATACCTTATCGATATTCTAAACAACTATGAGCTGGTAGTGTTTATTGAGGAAGGGGTACGGGAAGGCGGTTTTGGCGAGTACGCCTCGGAACTTGCCCAGCGGCGGCGCTGTATTGCCCGTATTCTCACGCTCGGCATCCCTGAACACTTTGTATCCCAGGGCAAGCGCGAGGAACTGCTCCACGCAAACGCCCTTGACGGCGAAGGTATCACCGAGTCGGTTCTGCGCGCCAACCATGAAAGCCGCCTGCGCCATCTAGCTAAACACTGATAGAACACGTTTGTTTTGTGCTGGAACACGTTTTCTCTGCCTCAGGGAAACTTTTCTTTGCCTCAGGGAAAAGTGTCTCCGCCTCAGGGAAAGTTGTCTCTGCCTCAGGGAAAAGTGTCTCTGCGTCAGGGAAACTTTTCTCTGCCTCAGGGAAAGTTGTCTCTGCCTCAGGGAAAAGTGTCTCTGCGTCAAACGAAGTTTCGTTTGCCTCAAAGGAAATGTCGTTTGTCCCAAACGAAGTTTCGTTTACCCCAAAGGAAATGTCGTTTGCCCCCAGAAAAATGTTCCCTGATCGCCAAAAACGGGCGGTTAAAGCGCCGTGAGCGGAACGCGACAGGCTGCTGGGCCGCTGCGGTCAGCAGGCGGTCAAAGGCGGCGGCGCGAGGGGCTTTCCCACGTAATGTTTAGTTCCAGCCGGTAAACACCCAGCGCTGGCGCAGGGACGGCGGAAAAGGAAACGCCGATGCCTTGGGGTAAACCAAAGGCTTCAGGTGAGGCGCGTTACTTTCGGCGGGGCTATGGATTGCTTGCACACAACACGTCCGTCGATAAAAGTTCTGCCGCGAGGCTGGTATGCGTTATTTTCGATATGTTCAATAAGCAGGTGAATCGCGGTCTGGCTCATGGCTTGAAGGTTTACCTCAAGGCTCGTAACGCCCAAGCCGTCGGTTACAAGTTCGCTTTCATTGTCAAAGCCCACGATTGACATGTCGTCGGGGACTTTCAGACCAAGGTCCCGCAGACGTTTGATCACAATGCCGGCAAGTTGGTCATTGTTGCAGATATATGCGGTAAAGTCCCGGATTCGCAGGTCAAAGTCGATGTATTGCCCGCGCTCATCGCGGTCGTCAATGGCTGATTCATAAGGCAGTTCCACCTCAAGCATCGCTTTGCAAAAGCCCATGTACCGGTCGAGTATGCTTGTCGTGGCGGAGGTCGAGCCGATGAACCCTATCCGCGTATGTCCCACATCAATGAGCAGTTTGGTGAGGTTGTAGGAACCAAGAAAGTTGTTCGAAGCCACACAGTCGCAGGCGCCAATGTCTGAATAGAAATCGAGAAACACAAGGCGCTTCACTTTGGTCGTAATCATGGCGAGATAGGGATCGGGGAACTGGCCAAGGAGGATAAGGCCGTCAACCTTGTTCGCGGTGATACAAGCCGGAACCACACAGCGGCTTTCTTCATCGTCTTCCACGATTTCAAGGATACCCGAATAGGGTGTTTGTTTGAACGTCGAGAGCAAATGCCGGTAAAAAACCCAGTAAAAGGAAGTTTCACCCAGGTACTTTGCCGACATAAGGATACCAACGACATAGTTCCTGCCCATACGCATAGCGAGGGGCAGGCCATTGTACACATACCCCAGCTCAGAGGCTTTCTGAATGATCGTTTTCCGCAACTTCTCGCCCACCCCTTCCCTGCCGGTAAGGGCTTTACTGACGGTTACGGTACTTATACCAAGCTCATTGGCAATGTCGCTCATCCTTACTCGCTGCATATTCTCCGTCCATAATTAGTTTATACGTTAGTTTAAGATTAGATACGAAGCTGGCGTCTGTCAAGGCTGTTATGAACAATTTCAAGTTTAGCCTATAACATATACTTCACTTTTGTTGGCGCTTTTCCTCTGCCGATACTGAAACATGAATATGATTATCCCCGATAACACTACCCACACCATCAAACGAATTCTGCTTATCATTGCGGGTTCTATTCTCATGGCGTTTAATATCAACACATTTGTACATGCAGGCGGGCTTATCCCCGGCGGATTTACCGGACTTTCTCTCCTTATCAAAGAAAGCGCATTCCGCTTCGGCCATATTGATATTCCGTTTAGCGTCATCCTCTATACCCTAAACGCGGTGCCAGCGATTATCAGTTTCCGGTTTATCGGAAAGTGGTTCACGCTCTATTCCTGCCTGATGATACTTCTCAGCGGCTTGTTTACCGACTGGATGCCGTCGATGTTCATCGACTTTCTCCAGCTTCACGATATGCTGTTGTCTGCGGTATTCGGCGGCCTGCTGAACGCCAGCGCGATCATACTGTGTCTCATGGCCAGCGCGACCAGCGGCGGCACGGATTTCCTTGCGATATTCATGGCTGAACGTTACCGCAAGGACGCATGGAATTACGTTTTCGCTGGTAACTGCGTTGTGCTGGCGACAGCGGCTTATCTCTTCGCTGTGGATAAGGCGCTCTATTCCATTATCTTCCAATTCACTACAACCATGACCCTGAACACCCTGTACCACGGCTATCAGCAAAAAACGCTGCTCATTATTACCAATCAGGCGGACGCGGTGTACAAGCTGATTCGTGATGAAACACACCACGACGCAACCGCGTTCACCGGAATTGGGCAGTATAAAAAAACCGAGCGGACACTACTTTATTCCGTAGTATCCGCCGACGATGTTCCCCATCTGGTAAGTGAAATTAGAAGGGTTGACCCTGCCTCGTTTATCAACATCCTGAAAACAGAGCATTTGACCGGTCGTTTCTACAAACCGCCCAAAGACTGATCGTGTTCAGACGCTGGTTTTCTCCTTCTTACGCTCGTCTTCTTTCTTGCCTCTGGCGGAGGTTACCACCTGCTCAACCGGGGTGAGTTCTATCATACGGCCCTCCTGCCCAAAAAAACTTTCTTTATCAACGGCCTTCATCACCGCGTCCTGTATGCTTGTGGGAATAATGATATCGTAGCTTTCCTTGGCATGGGAAGCCGAATGGTCTTCATTTTTGCCGCCTGAGTAAAAATGAAGTTCAAGCGGGATGAGCGTTGCGCCGCTCGCGCCGGCATCCATCGCAGCCCGGCTAAAAGGATCGAGAGAGCCTTCATCCGCGACTACCGAGACGCAAGTAAACTTCTTAACATTACTCTTGCGCGTTTCATAATTCCGGCTTTCGCCCATCCGCCGCCATTCACTCGATCCTTTCATCTGGTCCATCGCGGCAATGACCTGATCCATAGTCGCGGCATAGGCTCGTTTGCCCCTGCGTACCCGCAGGTTAACCGCCACAGCGCGGATGTTGATCTCGTACAAAAAGCCCTGACCCGGCAGGTCAAGACGCGCCTTATGCCGGATGATGTTTTCAACCAGTTCAACATCGCCGCGAGGCACCAGCAAGTACATCACTTCTTTCTCCGCAGAAATGGTAATGCGAAGCAGACGCAACCGGTCGCGGATGCCTATACCCGTCCCAAAGGAGATGAGCGGCACACAAAGCCCCATCTCCAGTATGGTAGTGGCAATGGACGAAGCCATACCCCGCTGTACTATGCAGATAAAAAGAAAATGGTTTTCGGCAACAGCCTCTGTATTGCTGTCAGCCAGGGCAGTGAGCCGCTCCATATCGAACTTAAGCGGCGTGTGCCGCAGGAGGCTTACGTCCCTCGCATACACTGAACCGTGGCCGGGCAGGTAGAGGTCGGCTGCATCAGCGATCCGGCGCATGACGCTGGACTCAAAATTCTTTGGAACGTAAAACCGGTAGAACAGGGCGCGGTTTTCCTCCAGGGTGGTGGTGGGACGAAGGCCCAGAAAGCCGGCGTGATCAAGCAGGCTTACCTGCTTTGCCCGCTGTACATACACTTCAGGTATATGTAAATCATTGAGCGCCTTATCAAGCTCGTCCACCACATTGGCGTCCACTGTGCAGGTTATCTTTGAAAGGTTTGTTTGCGCTTGCATACGTTTAATCCTTTTTATAAACACAATTTAACGCTATCGCGTCAAAGGTCGATACGGATCGACTTCTTGGCTTTCATCCGGTTGAGTATGCCGGAGATCAACACCGCGAGAATCGGGAACACACTGGCGGTTGCCACAATGCCAAACGCGCCGCCAGTCGCGCCGGATTCCCGGCCAATGCCCAGCCCGGTCGCAATCACGAGCGGTACAGTAACCGGGCCAGTGGTAACACCCGCCGAGTCCCAGGCAATGGCGGCAAACTCTTCTGAAGAGAACGCGGTCAGGATGAGGGCAAGCAGGTACGCAACAGCGAGTATCCACGCAAGCGGCAGGTTGAAGAGTATGCGGGCAAAACCAGCGGTCATGCCAAAGCCCACGCCAATAGCAACCATTGAGATAAGGGTGCTTTTCTTGTAGATTCCGGTAGTCATGTCCTCGACCGTAGCTCCCAGCGCAGCCAATGACGGTTCCGCCAGAGTCGCGCCAAAGCCCAGTATGTAGACAAAGGCAAGCACCACGATATAGCCGATGATAGGTCCCCATTGGGCAAAGACAGCCTGCTCAACCGGCACAAAGCGGTAGGTATGCGACGCTGTGTTCAGCATGGCGCGGTCAAACGGCACAGCCTCGAAGTCCGTGTCGGCATCGCGTTTAAGCCAAAGGTACTCTTCAGCGCCCTGGGGCGACGGCACGGTGAACACCGAGCTTTCATCAACGCCGCGTACCACGATTGCCTCTTGCGTGGTTGCCGTATAAGCGCGGGGCAGGGCGGAACCAGCCTGATTGCCCAACGCCGAAATGCCCTGGTCCATACCAATACCAAAGAGAAACATACCCAGCACAGTAAAAACCAAGCCAAGCACCGTAGTATCAGCTTCGCGGATGCGTTCCCGCACCACAATCAGTATCGTGAGTATGAGTACCAGCGCGAGAGGCAAGACTGTGCCGAGCGCGCTCTTAACTGAACTCAACACCTGCTCACCAGACATAAGCAGCGACTGGCTTTCCTCCGCTGCTGTTTCAACAGTAACGCTCGGAAGCGTCGCCCCCGGAAAGCTGGCGCTGAATTCCGCCACGCTTAAATAACCTTCGTTCACCGCCGCGCCAGCCAGTTGGATCAGCGCCTCTTCGCTGCCCGCCACATACTCAGCCCCGGCACGCTCTTTCGCTGAAAAAAACTCGCTCGCGGAACAGGGGTCAGGCACTTTCCCGTTAAGAATAAAGGCAAGCAGAAAGACCCCGGCCACCGGCAAGCCCGAAGCCAGCGTTACTACACCGAGTCCTGACGCCCCGCCCTTACTGTTATTACTGCCCATGATTTTGGACACGCCCACACCGAGCGCAATCACGAGCGGCACGGTAACCGGGCCAGTAGTAGCGCCGCCAGTGTCCCACGCGAGATTTGCCACCGGACGCAGAGAAGGGTCTTGCTCAAACAGCAAGCCAATCACCACGAGAACTGGCATCATAAGGAAAACAGCCGGCTTAAAGGGCCAGCCATACATAAAACGGAACACGCCGAGTAAAACCGCCAGCCCCACACCCACCGCGATAGCTAACACGAGGTAGTTCGACGAGCGGTTGAGCAAAAGAAAGAGTAACGGCGCGTCCCACGCCTTAACCACGCTTCCCTGTATCTTGAGAAAGCCGATGGCCGGCTCCGCGAGAGTGGCGGTAACACCAATGATAATGGCGAAGACCGCCACGCCCAGCACGCCAACCTTGGGCGGAAGCCGCAGCCCGCACTGCTCGCCCAGCGGCATGATACCGAGGAATAGCCCCTCAAGAAAAAACGCCAGACCAAGCACAGTCGCCGCGACGCCTACCGCCACTGACACCGCGTGCTGTACCGGCATCTTTAACACAAACGTTTGCGCCAGCACGAGGTAGATCACCACAAATGCGACCGCCTGTATCTGCGCCGCTATCCTTGAGGACGCATACGACACGATTAGCGAAGAAACCTGCCGGAACGTCATCTTCTCAGGTTTGGCTTTTTTTGTACTTTTTACTTGAGCCATAATCTAAAATTCTCCTCTATCAAATATATAAGCACGCTAAAATGACTTTATCAACTATAATTTTTGACACGGTAACTCAAAGTTACAAACTGTGTCTGTGGCGACTCCCCAGACAAGCGATACTTTGAATTGCTAAAACGCGTGGTTCCACTAAGGCTAAAAGAGTACCGCGTCCGGTTTACGCTATTCCCGCCGCTCCCATCCTGTACTAACAGCCCTAATCTAACGTGAGTTCGACATATCAATGTCAAACACCAGTAAGAAACTAGTAACGATACACGATCAAAGCTAATAATGATGCGCGATCAAGGGAAGGATCGCGACACGATCAGGAACACGATCGCGCCTCGATCAGGAACACGATCGCGCCTCGATCAAGAGAAGGATCGCGACACGATCAGGAACACGATCGCGTCTCGATCAAGAGAAGGATCGCGACACGATCAGGAACACGATCGCGTCTCGATCAAGAGAAGGA
>JAITFA010000035.1 GCA_031281685.1 Treponema sp.
TTCCTCCGAAGGGGCGGAACGGGTAGGTGTGGACAGCGCCGCAGGTTCAGCGGTACTTTTACAGGACGCTATTCCCAATAAAACCACGAAGACCACTAAAACAGTAAGTATATGCTTTCGTTTCGTCAGATTCATAAAGAACTCCTTTAAGGTAAACTTGTAGCAGTATAGCACAACAATCCGGTCTTGTATATGGAACACGTTTGCTTTTCCTGTCTATACTATCCGCGCTATGCGCCTAAAAAACACGCTTGCCGCACTTCTACTCGCCGTTACAGGCTTTGCCGTGTCGCGCCTGTATGCTCGTGACCTTACAATTATGGTTGAAGACCTTGAGCTTGCGCTTCCCCTGGAAGGCGCATTGATCCGCTCATGGGACGGAACCGAGTATACCTGCGATGAAACCGGCGCCGCGCTTATCAGCGTGCCTGATGAGCAGGAAGTCTTTATCCAGATCGCCTACCCAGGCTATGAAACCAGCAGGCTGCGTATCGCTCCAGACGCGCCGTCAGACAAACCCTTGTCCATTGGGTTACGCCTCAGCGGTATCATGGAAAATCAGGAACTGGTGATAGAAGCTAGTCAGCCCGGACAGAGCGAGACCCAGAGCGGGCGCAGTGTGGCGATTTCAGGTGAAGCCCTCTCCCGCGTCGCTGAAATCGGCATCATTGAGGACGTAATGAGCGCCGTAAAGCTCCTGCCGGGCGTGGGTTACGCCGGCATGTTTAACGCCATGCCTTCGATTAGGGGCGGTGAACCGGGCGACTTAACCGCCGCGCTGGACGGCTTCTACATCGAAAACCCCTATCATTACGGCGGCGGCGTCTCCATCTTTGACCCGCGCATGGTGTCGAGCGCCCAGATTTCGCACGGCGTGTTTTCAGCTCGCTACGGCCATACCATCTCCGGCTTGCTTGAGGTAACGTCACGCACGCCATCGCCTGACCATGTTGAGGTGGAACTGGGGCTATCGTCGAGCGCGACGAACCTTAACCTCTCGTTCCCATTCTGGGGCAAGGGCGGTCTTATGGTCATGGGGAAGCTCACCTATTGGGACCCGTTTATATCGCTTGCCAAGCTGTTTATCGAGGAAGCGCGATACGTCTCGATTGCCCCGTACATCCGCAGCGGCGCGTTTTCCGGTAACTACCGTTTCAGCAACACGCTTGAGATCACGACAAACGGCTTTATCGGCGGCGACGGAGGCGGGGCTGAGTATAACAATCGCAGTGAAGGCGCTAACGGCGTTACCAATACCAGCGATATTAAGGTTGATTACGGTACGTCCCAAGGCTTCTTAATCACGGGGCTACGGTGGAATCCGCTTCCGGCAATGGTGCTGAAGGTGAGCGGCGGACTTGGTTTCTGGCAAAGCGACATTGACGGAGGCATATATTACAACGTCAGCGTCCCGTATTCAGAAGATTTTATGAATGAGTACGAAGATTTGCTTGGCGGCAAAACCTTTTATTCGATTGAACAGCATCAGGCAATACGCGAAAAGAACCGTACCAATCAGTTTCAGGGTCGTGTTGACTTTGACTGGGACCTTGGCAAGGGCTTTCTTGTCGCGCTGGGTGTTCAGGAACTCTATTCCCAATGGACGTTTGACGATTACTTAACCGGCGTCATGGAACTGCCCATGCCTGAGACTGGTTTTAACCCCGGGTTCACGGATGGCTATATCAACCTGCCGATGAAGTCAGAGTTCACGGTGGAGAATCAGGGGCTGAACTCAGCGGCATACACGGCGCTGGAGTACGCCGCTCCCTCCCGGTTCTGGGGCTTTGAGACTGGACTGCGGGTAGACCACCTTACTTTTAATGGAAAGGATTTTTCGATACGGACACTGCCGGCGCTGAACCCGCGTATCAACTTTGATGTGAACCTGCTGAGAAACGCCGGTATCCTTAACTCAATGAGCGCCACGCTTGGAACCGGACTCTTTTCTTCTATTAATGAGGACATTAAGTTCATCCAGAGCGACGACGGCATTGACGATTACGAACTCAAACAGAACCGTTCATGGACTTCGGTGATTGGAACCAAGCTGGATTTTGCGGGCGGCTATAGCTTCAACATTGAGGCTTACTATAAAAACATCTTTGACCGGGCTTATAACATTACGCTGAACGATCTGGATACGCAGACGCAACGGGTGGACTTTCTCTTTGATGGCGAAGGTCAGGTCTGGGGCTTTGACCTGATGTTGCAGAAGCTGGCGAGTCGTTACTGGGACGGCTGGATTTCCTACACCTTTACCAACGCCCGTTATCGCAACCCTCAGAGTAGTACCTATACCCAAGACTGGTTCTATCCCTCGTTCCACCGCTTCCATAACCTGAACCTGGTGCTGAATCTGAAACCGTGGAAGCGTGTCAACATTGCGGCGCGTTTCGGTCTTGCCTCTGGCAGACCCCGGACAGTGCTTGGTGAGATACAGGCGTATCCAGTGGCGGTTATGGAGGGAAAAGACAAGCCGGTGATACAAGATGGCGTGCCGCTCATCATCCAGAAGTACAAGCGCGCGTCTCTCTATGACGACCACGCCCGCACTACATGGTCAATGCCGCTTGATCTCAAGTTCTCGTTTTACTTTTATAACCCAAAGGGCAAGGTGCAGGGCGAGTTTTACTTCGCGGTTGAGAACCTTGCGTCGTTGTTTTACCGTTCCAAGACGAACACGTCGTTCAATAGTTATACTGGCGAGGAAGACACGGGTGATATGTCTGGCACCTACGAGATGCCGTTTCCAATGCCGTCGATTGGTTTCAAATGGACTTATTA
>JAITFA010000110.1 GCA_031281685.1 Treponema sp.
CCCGCCCCGTTGATGATCGTGGTATTGTCCTTGTCGATCTTGATGGTCTTGGCCCGGCCAAGCTGGGATATCTCGGTGTTTTCGAGCTTGAGTCCCAGTTCTTCGGTGATGACCTCGCCGCCAGTAAGGATGGCGATGTCTTCAAGCATTGCCTTGCGGCGGTCGCCGAAACCGGGGGCCTTGACCGCGCAGGCTTTGAGCGTACCGCGCAGGCTGTTCAGGATCAGGGTAGAGAGAGCTTCGCTGTCCACATCCTCAGCGATAAGCACGAGCGGTTTACCGGTCTGAGCAACCCGCTCCAGCAGGGGAAGCATATCCTTCATGGCTGAAATCTTCTTGTCATGGATGAGGATATAGGCGTCCTCGTAGACGCTGGTCATGGTGTCGCGGTCAGTTACGAAATACGCGGAGATATAGCCGCGATCGAACTGCATACCTTCGACAAACTCAATGGTCGTGTCCATTGTCTTTGATTCTTCAACCGTGATCACGCCATCCTTGCCGACCTTTTCCATGGCGTCGGCAATGGTGTTACCGATCTCGCTGTCGTTGTTGGCGGAAACCGACGCAACGTGGGAGATTTCTTCCTTGTCCCTGATTTCTTTGGCGTTCTTCTTGATTTCCTCGACTGCGATCTCAACAGCTTTGTCGATACCACGCTTGAGTTCAATGGGGGTCATACCCGCAGCCACGGACTTGAGGCCCTCTTTCACTAAGGAGTAGGCAAGCACGGTAGCAGTGGTGGTTCCATCACCCGCAACATCATTGGTTTTGGTGGCAACTTCTTTGAGAAGCTGTGCGCCCATGTTTTCATACGGGTCTTCCAGCTCAACTTCCTTAGCCACGGAAACGCCGTCTTTGGTAACAGTTGGCGCACCAAATTTCTTGTCGAGCAGGACATTGCGTCCCTTGGGCCCAAGCGTTACCTTTACTGCTTTAGAAATCTGCTCCACACCGGACAGCAGCCTACGGCGGGCATCCTCGTTGAACATTAACTGTTTTGCCATTTTTTTCTTTCTCCTCTTCCTACCGACGGTCTTATCAGGGCTTTTCCACCTAAGACTCGTCGATATAATATAGATTTTGATTGTTACTCCCCGCTCAGGGAGCTTTCATATATAAATTACTAAACAGGAATTAAAGCGGCAAGAGAGGATCGAAACTATGATAAACATTTATACCGACGGCGGCTGTTCAGGAAATCCAGGACCAGGAGGTTGGGCCTACATCATCGAAGGCGATGGCAGGATCATCAGCGAGAAGTGGGGCGCGGAACGCGACACCACCAACAATCGCATGGAACTGAGCGCGGTGATCGCCGCGCTTGAGGCACTAAGCGCGCTTAATCCTTGCGGGCAACAGATTACAATCTATACAGACTCGCAGTATGTGCAAAAAGGGATAAGCGAATGGATATATCTTTGGAAAAAGAACGGCTGGCGCAACAGCAACAAGGAACCGGTCAAGAACAAGGACCTCTGGCAACACCTTGAATTGCTTGACGAGGAGTTCTCTCCCTCATGGCGCTGGGTGCGGGGTCATGCCGGTAACTTTATGAACGAGCGTTGCGACCGCATGACCCGATGCGCCATTGAGTCGCTGTGGACATAAGCGGCACTTAGGCAGGCGGCGGCTCATTCAGCGATGGTTCGTCCAAGGCGCTCACCAGGGCTGACGCGAGCTTGGCCGCCTCCTCTAGCGTAAGGGTTATCCCTTTGCCCATCTTCTCGTGATCAGGCGACCAGTTACGGATATCGAGCTTGGCCTGCCGACCATTCCACGAGACCAGATTGAGTTCTTTCTTCCAGCCGTTCTTCTCTGACGAAAGAACCGCGTACGTCTTTTTGATGTCAAACGTTATCTCCGACATTCAGCCTCTCCTTGGGATACCAGCTTGTTCACACTTACTTTGTCCGCTTATAGTGCTTAATCTCTTTTCTTATACGCTCACCCAGTTCCGCGATGGGAACACGAACCTGTTCCATGGAATCACGGAAACGCAGGGTTACGGTATGTTGTTCTTTTGATTCATAGTCCACCGTAACGCAGAAAGGCGTGCCGGCTTCGTCCTGACGGCGATAGCGGCGGCCAATGGCTCCACCTTGGTCATAGTCAACAGCGAAGTCTTCTTTTAACTCGTTCTTTATGTCCTGAGCAAGTTCAGCGAGTCCGTCCTTCTTCATCAAAGGCAGGACCGCAAGCGTAATGGGCGCGAGCTTGGGATGGAAACGAAGCACGGTGCGCCAGTCATCGTCATTGCCCTTGTCAGCGACCTTTTCCTCGTCATAAGCATCGCACAGTATCATAAGCAGGGTACGGGTGAGACCGGCTGAAGTTTCGATGATGTATGGGATATAGCGCTCGTTGTTGTCTTGATCGATGTACTGGAGGTCCTTGCCGGAGTATTCGGCATGGCGTCTGAGATCGTAGTCAGAGCGGTGGTGGATGCCTTCCAGTTCCTGCCAGCCCATAGGGTAGAGGTACTGAATGTCGTAGGCGTCTTTGGCGTAGTGGGCAAGCTCGTCCGCGCCGTGCTGGTGCCAGCGCAGGTACTCCGGCTTGACCCCGAGGCGCTCGTAATAGGCCCAGCGCCGCTTGCGCCATTCGTTGAACCATTCTATGTCTGTGCCGGGCTTGACAAAGAACTGCATCTCCATCTGCTCAAACTCACAGGTACGGAAGATGAAGTGGCGGGTAACGATCTCGTTCCTAAACGCCTTGCCGATCTGGGCAATGCCAAAGGGCAGTTTCATGCGGTTACTCTGAATGATATTCTTGTAGTTGACGTAGATGCCCTGGGCGGTTTCTGGCCGCAGATAGATAGTATTCGACGTGTCCTCCACAGGTCCTATGTGGGTCTTGAACATCATGTTGAACTTGCGCGTATCAGTGAGATCGCCGCCGCAGTCCGGGCATTTTTTGGCCGTGAGGTTTTCAGGCGGTATCATGTCAGCGCGAAAGCGGGCGTGGCACTTCTTGCAGTCAACCAGCGGGTCAGTGAAGTTCTCGACATGCCCAGACGCCTCCCACACTCGCGGGTGCATGAGTATTGCCGCATCCAGTCCAACGATATTGTCATGCAACTGGGTCATTTCCCTCCACCAGTTACTGGCGATGCGGTTTTTCAGCTCAATGCCTAGAGGCCCATAGTCCCACGCGCCATTCTGCCCCCCGTAGATTTCCGACGATTGGAACACAAAGCCTCGCCGTTTTGCCAGTGAGACCAGCTTCTCCATGGTCGCCGAGCCTTTGTACTCAGTTAATGCTTCTAATTTTTCAGCCATAAGATTCATCCTTGAGGAATGAGCGCCGCCATCTTTACCGCACCCACTCGTCGCCGTATTTGCCGGCACATTTTTGTTCAACAGGATCACCAATGAGAATCCTGTGTTTCAAGAGGATAGCGCCTAAAGGGGTTTCCTTGACATAGGGAAAACAACGGCTTCCCATACCAATCTCCTTGCTTTTCAAAGCATATCACACCCAGCGCCGCCCCGTCAAATAACGAGATCACGCAGAGCCGCTTGTTTGACCTATGCGATGGCGGCTATTTCAGACGCAGGCGCCAAAGACGATGCGGGGGATATGATCCCCCGCATACGCAAGTCCCGCCGCTTGGCGGGAATGTTTCATTTTATCCACCATCTGCACGAAAGCTGTACGCCTAAGTTACGTGATGAAGTTGGCGCCACATTCACCTTGATCGCGGGAAACGACGCCGCCCGCACACGCTCTTCCTTTTTAAAATCGAGTATAAACGGTACCAAAAACCCGACAATCGCGCCTGCTCCGAATCCTATTCCCGCCACTGCTAACACAAGCTCTCCCGCGTCGTCC
>JAITFA010000061.1 GCA_031281685.1 Treponema sp.
CGGCGCTCGTATTCATCATGCAAGCGGGCTTTGCGCTCGTTGAACTGGGTCTCACCCGCGCTAAAAACGGCGTTAATATCGTCATGAAGAATCTTCTGGACTTTTGCCTCGGCGCAGTCGTGTACTGGGCTATTGGCTGGGGCTTTATGTACGGGAATGTTGGTCTTGACGCGGCAGGAGAGGTGATTGCCGGGAAGTTCATTGGTCTTAGCGACTTTTTCAAAGGACCTATGGACGGCGGGGCGGATTCGGCTGTCTTTTACCGCGACTGGTTCTTTCAGGTCGTGTTCGCGGCAACTGCGGCGACCATCGTGTCGGGCGCTATGGCTGAACGCACTCAGTTCAGGTCATACCTCGTCTACACCTGCTTCATATCTGCGTTCATCTATCCCATTTCCGGGCATTGGATATGGGGCGGCGGCTGGCTGGCTGACCTGGGCTTCCACGACTTTGCCGGCTCAACCGTCGTACACTCGGTAGGCGGCTGGGCTGCGCTCATGGGCGCGTTGGTACTAGGTCCGCGGCACGGAAAATACACCAAGGCTCCTGACGGCAGCATATCGGTAAAGGCTTTTCCGGGACACAGCATCCCGTTGGCAATGCTCGGCGTGTTCCTGCTCTGGTTCGGCTGGTACGGTTTCAACGGCGCTTCCACCCTGTCTGGTTCAAGCCTCGACATTGCGCGGGTCTGTGTTACCACAACACTCGCCGCATCCGCCGGTACTATCGGAGCGCTCTTTACAAGCTGGATTTGGTTCAAGAAACCTGACGCCTCTATGTCTATGAATGGCGCACTCGCCGGTCTTGTAGCCATCACCGCGCCGTGCGGCGTGGTCTCACCAGGGGCATCAATTGCTATCGGGCTTATTGCCGGGATTCTTGTGGTGCTGGCTGTCGAGTTCATCGACAAGGTACTCAAGATTGATGATCCGGTCGGCGCGTCCTCTGTCCACCTTGTGTGCGGCATTTTCGGCACACTCGCGGTCGGTATCTGGGGTAACGTGGAAGGTGTGGCGGTTGGCCTCCTACACGGCGGCGGCTTTACCCAGCTTGGGATTCAGTGTCTCGGCATACTTAGCGTCGGCGCGTGGGCCGCGTTAAGCAGCCTCCTGCTCTTCATCGTCATTAAGGCGGTTATCGGTCTGCGGGTAACGCATAAGGACGAGATGATAGGTCTTGACCAGAGTGAACACCAGGCAGAGGCATACTCAGGTGTCCAGATCTTTAGCAACGTCTAACGGAGGAGAAAAAATGAAGTTGATTATCGCTTACATACAGCCCCACATGCTGAATGATGTGAAGGAAGCGCTCTACAAGGCTGAGGTCTACAAGATGTCCATCACCAACGCTATGGGGTGTGGTCAGCAGAAAGGCTACACCGAGCATTACCGGGGCGTCGAGATAGAGGTTAATCTTCTCAAGAAAGTACGCATCGAGATCGCGGTCAACGACAAGTTCGTACAGCCGACCATTGATGCCATCATCAAAGGCGCTCGAAGCGGTGAAATCGGCGATGGGAAGATTTTCATTCTGCCTATCGAAGAGTGCATACGCATCAGAACCGGCGAGACCGGCTCGCTGGCCATCGGATAACAGGAGGTAGGGTTTAGTGATTAGTAGCTAGAAGTTGGGACTCGTATCGTGTCAAGAACTACATTGCTGATATTGACAAAAGTATGTGAACCACGAAGGTAAATAAGATACTCCTTTTCTTATTCCTTATTCGCCTTTTTGCCGTTGTGGTTTGTATTCTTTACTGTAACTACCCACCTGTTCATAGATGACACGATACGAGAAACTAACTCTAGCCACTAATTACTAATCGCTAACCCCTAATCACTATTCGTTCTTTTAGTCATAATGAAACAAAGCGCACTGCGCTATTAACGGAGGTTTATAAAAATGTGCAATGTTATTGATTTTACCAAAACGCCTGTAGCCGACTTTTACGGCATCAACAGTTTTTCCAACTCAGTGATGCGGGAACGACTTCCCAAAAACATCTATCGGGAGATTCGGGCTGTACAGGGCGGCGAAAAAGAGCTTTCCCTTGAAGTGGCCGAGGTCGTTGCGGCAGCCATGCGTGAGTGGGCCATCTCTAAAGGCGCGTCCCACTACACCCACTGGTTCCACCCCCTCACCGGTCTTACCGCCGAGAAACACGATTCCTTCATCGCCCCAACCGGCGACGGCAAGGTAATCATGGAATTCTCTGGAAAAGAACTCGTCAAAGGCGAGCCGGATGCTTCCAGCTTCCCCTCCGGCGGTCTTCGCGCCACCTTTGAGGCGCGTGGTTACACCGCTTGGGACGTAACCAGCCCCGCCTTTCTCAAGCAAGACCCCACTGGAACCACCCTGTGCATCCCCACCGCCTTCATCAGCTACTACGGACAGGCGCTGGACAAGAAAGTCCCACTCCTCAAGTCAATCGACGCCTTGAGCAAGCAGGCTATTCGCGTACTCCGCGCACTCGGCAACACCAAAACTAAGCGGGTTATTACCAGCGTGGGACCGGAGCAGGAATACTTCCTGGTTGACAAGGCATACTATGACCAGCGCCCGGACCTCATGCTTACTGGACGTACCGTGTTTGGGTCCATGCCCGCAAAAGGTCAGGAGATGGAAGACCATTACTTCGGCGCAATCAAAGAACGAGTCGCCAGCTTCATGCGCGAACTCAACACTGAACTCTGGAAAGTAGGCATTGCCGCCAAAACCCAGCATAACGAAGTCGCGCCTAACCAGTTTGAAATTGCCCCCATCTTCACCAACACCACCTCTTCGGTTGACGCCAATCAGGTCGTGATGGAAACTATCAAGAACGTAGCGCGTCGCCACGGCATGGAAGGTTTGCTCCACGAAAAACCCTTTGCCGGCGTAAATGGTTCCGGCAAGCACAACAACTGGTCTATGGACACCGACGACGGCGTGAACCTTTTAAACCCAGGCGATGATCCCGCATCCAACGCCCAGTTCCTGCTCTTCGTTGCCGCAGCCATCGAAGCCGTAGACCGCTACGCCTTGCTCCTGCGTTCCTCAGTTGCCACTTCCGGCAATGAACACCGCCTCGGGGCGAATGAAGCGCCTCCCGCCATTGTCTCGATCTTCCTCGGCAGCGCCCTCACTGAAATATTTGACAATATAGCCGAAGGCAAGAGCGCTACACACAGCCAGTCTGGTGAACTCATCAAACTCGGCGTAACCAGCCTCCCCAACCTGCCAAAAGACGTATCAGACCGCAACCGTACCAGCCCCTTTGCCTTCACCGGTAACAAGTTCGAATTCCGCATGGTTGGCTCCTCCCAGTCCATCGCCACGCCCAACACCTACCTCAATGTGCCAATGGCGCAGGTACTATCCGAGTTCGCGGATAAACTGGAGAAAGCGACCAACAAGAACGAGGCAATCCAGAGCATCATCAAAGAATCCTACTCCAAGCACGGGAAGAACAAAGTGGTGTTCAACGGCAACGGCTATTCCGACGAGTGGGTGCGTGAAGCCGAGCGTCGCGGACTCCCCAATGTGAAGAACACGGTGGACGCGCTCACGGTACTCACCAGCAGTGAGATCATCTCGATGTTTGAGGCGCACAAAGTGTTTACGAAGGAAGAGATGGAGAGCCGCTATCATATCTATCTGGAGAAGTACTCCAAGCAGATCAACATTGAAGCTGGGGTGATGATAGACATGGCGCGCCGCTACATTTTCCCGGCGGTAACGGCTTTTGCGGGCGAGCTTGCGGATAACGCGGCCTCGCTTGCGAGCATAGGCGCGAATAACGCGCCGCAAGCCAAGCGAGCCAAGCATATTGCCGACCTAGCCGCTGAACTCTGCGACGAGACGGCAAAGCTGGACGCAACCCTCACCGAAGCTCAGGCTATAGAGGACGCTTTTGCGCAAGCCCAAGCCTACTCCGAGAAGGTGCGCCCCGCGATGGACGCGGTTCGCGCCCGTGTCGATGAGCTGGAGAAACTGGTTGCGAAGGACTACTGGCCCTTCCCCGGATATGAGGAGCTTTTGTTTAAGCTGTAGTCGCTGTTTGTTGGCAGCGTGTTGATTGAATAAGAGGCTATAACGGATGTCGCGCTGTCGTTAAGGCAGCGCGTTAATTTTTGTGGTGTCAGAGGCATTGGGTCTTAGCGCCTCACTCACTACTGCGTGAGTGAGATATTGGTGTCAGAGACATGAGGTACCAGAGATGTTGGTGTCTTAACCGAGTGGTTCCGTGTGTGGTGAGGTGCCAGAGATGTTGGGGCTTAGAGCGTCTCTCACCTATGCGTGAGTGTAGGACTACCTAAGCATCAGAGCCGTTAGCGTCAGAGACAGTGGGTCTTAAGCGAGCAGGTTTGAATGTCGTGAGGTGTCAGAGATGTTGGGGCTTAGAATCTCACGC
>JAITFA010000208.1 GCA_031281685.1 Treponema sp.
AGACACCCTGATCCGCTCGGATCAGACACCTTGATCCAGCCGGATCAGACACCCTGATCCAGATGGATCAGACACCTTGATCTGAACGGTTAAAGCACTTTGAGACGAGCGGTTAAAGCACATTTAACCGGACGGTTAAAGCATCTTTAACTGAGTGGTTAAAGCACATTTAACTGGGCGGTTAAAGCACTTCCAAGCGGGCATAGCGGGTTGCCAGGAGGCTAGGGTCAGCAGGCGGTCGAATGGAGGGCGCAAAATAAACGCCGATGCCCTGAACGTCTGACAGCAGTTCTATGGGGCTTGCTGAAACCAGCAGACCCTTTTACTTTAAGAAGAGGAGGAAACATGGCGCTTATTCACGCTCATTTTTATTCAGACGCGCTGGGAATGCAGAGAAGCATTGATGTGATTCTGCCCCAACACGCCAATAGGAACGGCGCTCAGGCTGGAGACGGGCGCATTCCCGTGCTGTATCTGCTCCACGGCTGGAGCGATGATCACACTGGCTGGCAACGGCGCACGTCCATTGAACGCTACGCACTGGAAAAAGGACTCGCAGTCATCATGCCCGGTACTGACCTCGGTTTTTATACAGACATGAAGTATGGTTACGACTTTTGGCAATTCTTTAGCAAAGAACTGCCCATGCTTGTCCATGAGTTTTTCCCCCGCCTTTCCACAAGGCGAGAAAATACCTTTGTCGCGGGTCTTTCGATGGGCGGCTTTGGCGCGTTAAAGCTCGGAGTCAACTGCCCGGAACGTTTCAGCGCAGTGGCCAGCCTCTCCGGTCTCACAGACCCGCTGTGGGCGTACCGGAGCGACAACAAGGACAACGAGGGCGCTTGGTTCAACATCTTCGGCGATGAGGACGAAATGCGGGGCAGTGTTAATGACATTCATTATAAAATGGAAGAACTCATCGCTTCCGGCAAAACGCAGCCCCGTTTCTACCAGACCTGTGGTACCGAGGATTTTTTGTATAACGTCAACGTCGCGTTCAGGGACCGTTTCAAAGACCGCATTGACCTCACCTATCATGAGGAAGCGGGCGCGCACGAATGGGACTATTGGGACCGGAACATCCAGCGCGTGATCGAGTGGCTCCCTCTCGCGGCTAACAAGGAGGTTCGCTGATGGCTTTCATGGAAGTAGATTTCTCTTCTGAAGTATTGGGGATGAATTGTCAAGCCAATGTGATCATCCCTCAGCGCCGGGCTGGCGTCGTTGAAGGCGCGACAGCATCCGCCACGGCGTATCCAGTACTATGGCTCTTGCACGGCGCAAGTGACGATCACACGACATGGTCGCGTTTCACCCCCATTGAACGCTATGTAAGCTCAATGAACCTTGCTGTGGTCATGCCTGCGGCGCACCTGAGTTCCTATATCAACATGGTACACGGTCCGCGTTACTTTGACTTTTTCACTGAAGAGCTTCCTGTTATCATGGGCGAGTTTTTCCCGATTTCGTCCAAACGAGAAGACAACTATGTTGCGGGCCTTTCGATGGGCGGCAACGGGGCGCTTACTCTGGGTCTTGGCAGACCTGACCTGTATTCCGCTATTGGCTGTTTCTCTGCCGGCAATTTCAACATGAGGCTGGGAAACCATACGGTGATACACCCCCGCACATCCGGTAAGGCGTCTCGTGATCTAGCCGTATACGGCGTTGAAGACCGCGCTCAACTGATCGGCAATACCGCATACGACTGCTTTGCCAAAGCAGAGGCTGCCGTCAAATCAGGAGCGCCCCTGCCGCGAATCTTTCACTGCTGCGGCACTGAGGATTTCCTTTATGAAAACGCCACTGAGACAGCCGCGTGGTTCAGGAAGCATCCCCAGTTCAGCTACGAATTCCACGAAGCCCCCGGTGTTCATAACTGGAAGTTCTGGGACGAGTGGGTGCAGATTTTCCTTAAGTGGCTTTTGCCTTCAGAGCTGAAACCAGCAGCCTAAGAGCAAGGTGGGTTCGACACTGGTAGCAAAATACCGCGCTCGCCCACCCTACTCTCGGTCTCTGGGTTTGTCAAAACGACCGAAGCGCCACAGGCTCTCTAGGGGAAACCTTATACCTGCAAATGAGATACCAGTTTCAAAAGCTCCTCTGATTTACCGAGCAAAACATGCAGGTCGTCGCCAACTTGAGTCGCCAATTTGACGTTATCCATCGCAATACCGCTCACCTCATTCACGAGGTCTGTCGCCACCTTACTGGAATTCGACTGTTCCTCTACCGCCTCTGCGATGGATTGTACCTGGAGCGTTGTCTCTTTAACCTGTGACCCGACCGTAGTCAGGGAGGTTTCTGTTTTTTCAGCCAATCCCGTTACCTTAGTTATGGAACTTACCACTTTGCCCATACTCGCAATGTTAGCCTGGGCAAGATTCTGCATATCTTTTATGTTGGTCTCCACATCTCGTGCGGCAACACGAGTCTTTTCCGCCAGTTTACGCACTTCCCCAGCCACTACCGCAAAACCTCGTCCGGCTTCTCCGCCGGCATGGGCAGCTTCAATAGAGGCGTTCATCGCCAGCAGGTTGATTTGATCGGCAATACCAGTGATGACCTTCATAATATCCCCGATCTTATTTGACTGTTCCCCCAGATTATTAATGTTTCCGGTGAGCTTTTCTGTAAAATTGTACAAATCATGCATCGCTTTACCCGCCTCCTGAGCCAGGCGTATACCGCTTTCAACTTGCTGATCCGACTCTCTGGATTTTTGCGTCGCCGTTTCCGCGTTTTGAGCAATGTACTGTATACCGTCGGCGCGCTGCTTCATAGATGCCCTTATAGCATTGATCCGGTCGGTCTGGGTGTTACCCCCGTTCTTTACCTCTGCGGCGTGTTCCATAAGACTACTTATGCGCCTCTGAAGCTCCTGAGCAGCCTTTTCAATCTGTGCAGAAAACTCTGTGAGTTTGTCGGTAGCGTTCCGGGTTGCCACGGACAGAGCTTGAGTCTCCTTAGACTTGGCTCTGCTCGCAAATCCGGCTTTGAGATTCTCCGCTATACGCAGAAGAGCCTTCTGTAATACCGTAAGCTCATCATTTCCTGAAACGGAAAGCTTGATGTCCAGATTACCGGTGGAACTGGAAGCCAGTTGTTCAGCCGCCCGTACCGTCTCCTCCAGAGCCTGATTGACAGACTGTACTGTAGCGATACTAAGAACTATCAGAATCAAGGCCACTAGGACCATGATACTGCCGCTGAAAAGGCTAAGAGGCTGGGCAGTTAAGAACACCGCGATGATAAGCCCGACGATTGAGAGCAGCAAGACGCTGATCATCGCGATCATGCGGGTTCTTATAGATATACTCCGTAACATAATAATCTCCTTACCCGTTAAGGGGGGTTGCTAGTATACATTCGATACACAAAGTCTTATAAAAACGATTATCTATCCTTACGCTAACTTTATCAAGCAAAATCATAAATTTTTCCCATTTCGCTATAAGCAGGTTGGGAGGAACGATAGAGCGTTAGTCAATGCGGGAACGGGCTTCTTCTTCCGGGTGATCATATTGTCATCGCTGTCAGCCAGCCATTGTTCC
>JAITFA010000124.1 GCA_031281685.1 Treponema sp.
GCCCCGTATGAGCCCCTAGGTCGATACAATACCTATAAAACTTTTGTACTCAAAATCCAACTTTGCGTGAAAATTTGTCCGACTTTGCGTGAAATGTTACACTAGGTCAGACGCTTAACGGGTGTCCACCAGCTGATGTTTGGCACTAACGGGTGTGGCACTGAACGGGTGCCAGACATCAAGCGGGGTCCACCAGCTAATGTCTGGCATTAACGGGTATGGCACTGAACTGATGTCAGACGCTTAACGAGTGCCAGACATCAAGCGGGGTCCACCAGCTAATGTCTGGCATTAACGGGTATGGCACTGAACTGATGTCAGACACTTTACGAGTGTCTGGCACCAAGCGGTGTCCATCAGCTGATGTTTGGCACTAACAGGTGTCTGGCACTCCTCGCTAACGTAGCTTGAAACATGTTATACTACTCGTATGAAAGCGTATCTTGATCTGTTTTTCACCTTCGCCAAAATGGGCTGTATGACCTTTGGCGGTGGTTACGCAATGGTTCCGATTCTTGAGCGGGAACTCATCAACAAAAAAGGTTGGACCACGATGGAAGAGGTGATGGATTACTATACCATCGCGCAAATCACTCCGGGTATCATTGCGGTCAATGTCTCAACCTTTATCGGCTATAAGCGCGAGGGAGTGCTGGGCGGCTTCATTGCCACGCTGGGCTTTGTGTTGCCCGGAGTCTGTGCCGTCTCACTTATCGCGCTGTGCCTGCGAAACTTTGCCGAGAACGCTATGGTACAGCGCGCTTTCGCTGGTATCAGGGTCGCCGTGGGGGCGCTCATACTGGACACGGTGATAAAGCTGTTTACGGGCAAGAACGGGCTCAGAGATAAAAAGGCTATCGTTATCTTTGTTCTGGCCTTCGCGCTCTCGGCTGTATGGAGCGCCAATCCGGTGTTGCTCGTACTCGCGGCGGGTTTGGCTGGTTTCTTCATATACCGGCCACTGAAGGCGGAAAACATGCCGGGCGGTGCGTAATGAGCCTGCTTTTTCTCCTCTCACATTTCGCGCAGATTGGACTTTTTGCCATTGGCGGGGGACTTGCGACCCTGCCGTTTCTGTTTGAGCTTGCGGAACATTCGGACTGGCTCACCCATGAACTAATCGGCAATATGCTGGCGGTGGCGCAATCGCTGCCCGGGGCCATTGGCGTGAATCTTGCCGCCTATGTAGGCTTTCAGCGCGTGGGCTTTACCGGCGCTTTGGTCTCGGCGCTCGGTCTCATTTTTCCATCTATTGTTATCATCATCTTTGTGGCGCGTATCCTGAACGCTTTCAAAGCAAACGTATTAGTCAAAGCCGTGTTTTCCGGTTTGCGACCCGCAGCGGGCGGCCTGCTCCTTGCCGCAGGCTTTGGGGCTATCAAACTTTCGTTGTATAACAGCGAGTTTTCAGTCTGGTATGAGGCAATCCGCTGGCGGGAACTCGTTTTGTTTGTCGCGTTGTTCTTCTGTATTCACCGGTTTAAGGCGCACCCGATCTTCTACATCGTGGCGGCTGGCATGGTGGGAATTGCGCTGGACCTTTGAATCATTGGGCGGACTTTCTGTTTCCAAGTTCCAAGGCATCGCGCAGGGCATCGCCAAGCAGGTTAAAAGCCAGCACACTGAGCAGTATGAGCAGGCCAGGCGGAATCCATAGCCAAGGGCGCGTGGTGAGTGTCGTGAGGGACTGGGCATCGGTGAGCATATTGCCCCAGCTTGCGGTGGGCGGATTTACCCCCAGACCCAGAAAACTTAGCGACGACTCCACAAGAATGGCACGTGCCACGCCAAAGGCTGCCTGTACGAATACGGGACCAGCCAGATTGGGCAGAATGTGAAAGAAAAGAATGCGCTGACTGGAAAAGCCCAGGGCTATGGCTGCTTTGACGTAATCAAGCTGTTTAATGGCAAGTACACTACCGCGTGTCAGACGCGCAACAGCCGGCCAGCCCAGAAGTCCCATAACAATAATCAGTTGCGAAAGCCCTGATCCCACAAGGCTGCTTATAACCATGATAAGAAGCATGGATGGGAAGGCCAAAAACACGTCGGCAACGCGCATGATGAGCATGTCGGCAAAGCCGCCGAAGTAACCAGCCTCAAGTCCCAGTACAATACCGAGCGTGGTGGCAAGGGCTACGGAGCTGAGACCCACGCTAATTGAAACGCGGGAGGCATAGATGAGGCGCGAGAGCACATCTCGTCCGATTGAATCAGTTCCAAGCAAATGTTCATGGTTCGGCGGCGCGTTAAACTCAGTGCCAATAAGATAAGGGTCTTGGGGAGCAAGCAGAGGGGCGCTTATGGCACAAGCCATCAGAAGCGCGATGATGACAAGTCCCGCGCCGATAAAACCGTATGCGCGGGGTTGCCGATGCCGTGCGCCAGATACAGGTAGAGTTTTCACCGCTTGCGGTACAGTTCCCAGAGCAGGATAGACACGGCGCAGGCTACGTTCAGCGAGTTTACCGCGCCCATGATCGGAATTCGCACGATTTCATCACAAAGACTGCGCAGAGCCACGCTCATGCCTTTGGCTTCATTCCCAATGATAAGCATGATCGGAGCATGTAAGTCTTTATCACGCAACGATACAGAGCCGACAGAGTCAGTTCCAAGTACACTTAGGCCGCAGCGTTGTTTTTGCTCGCGGATAAAACGCTCAAGGCTTTCCATGGATTCAATATGCCGTATCTGTGTATAAAAAACACTCCCCAGACTAGCGCGGATAACCTTCGGCTCATAGACATCACTGCCGTGTCCCACCGTGAAGAGCGCGTCGATACCAAAGGCGTTGGCGGAACGGATGATGGAACCCAAGTTTCCAAAATCACTGGGCCGGTCAAAGACCAAGATACACGGGGCGGGCGGCAACAGAACAGGATTTTCTGTTTCGGGTTTAATCTTCGCGGTTACGAGCAGTTCGGAGGGATTCATGCGGTCACAGAGGGACGCATAGAGCGATGGCGACATTTCAATAAGCGTCGCCGCTCCTTGCGCCTGAATGAGTGCATGTGCCCAGTCGGACAAGCATTCCTCATGCGCTCCCATGATGATCCGCGTGAACTCAAGCCCCGCGCCCAGAGCCTGCCTGATACATTCAGTACCTTCTATAAAAACTTCATGGGTCTTATGGCGCTTGGCACGGTTTGTCTTGAGCGCCTGTATGATTTGAAACTCCGCATTCTCAGCACTTACTCTGAGAATGCGCCTGTTAACAAGCAACATGTTAACAGGTTTATCACTCATCAGGCGACATAGTTCACGAGAACCCGCTGGCGAGCTGGGTGTTGCAGGCGCTTTAGGGCCTTCTTCTCGATCTGACGAATCCGCTCTTTGGTCAAGTTGAAACGGTCGCCGATTTCCTTGAGGGACATAGGGAGGTTATCGCCCAAGCCATAGCGGTAACTTAGAATTTCCGCTTCTTTTTTATCAAGCGTTTTCAGCACACTGGCGATGTCTTCCTTGAGCGCCTTAGTAACCAGCCGCTCATCAAGGGGGATGGCGCTTTCATCTTCGATAAAGTCACTCAGGGTGGAAGTATCCTTGTCCGCATAGACCGGATTTTCCAGCGAAACCATATCGCGGCTGATGTTAATGATATCCCGAACATGATCGGTGTCCATATCAAGGAGCCGGGCTATTTCCCGCAACTCGGCTTCAGCGCCGCTTCCGTCCTGTACCAGCCGCCGCGCCTTCTCAATCTGTACCAGTTCGTTGGCGCGGTTCAAGGGGAGCCGGATCATGCGGGACTTCTCACAGATCGCCTTGAGAATAGCCTGACGGATCCACCACACCGCGTA
>JAITFA010000148.1 GCA_031281685.1 Treponema sp.
CCTCTTCCCATTTCAACGATGCGTTCCGCGAGTGTTGTCCGGGCGCGGTTCTTCTGCCAGATAGTCCCACCGATAATGGCTGCGGCAATCACAAAAATCACGCTAAAGCCGATTATAATATCTTTTTTAACTTTCATAATTTTTTAGCTTTGACAAATACTGCCAGTGTTTCTCGCAGAACAGTGATACGTCAACATGAGTATATACCTGGGTCGTGGTCATGTTCGCGTGTCTTGGTAGTTCCTGTACGGTTCGGAGGTCAGCGCCGCCAGCAAGGAACGAGGTAGCAAAGCTGTGCCTCAGTGTGTGGAGCTTTGACGAGGTTCCAGCAAGCGAGCGTGTATCAACCTCCTCAAGCTCAATGCCCTTTGCCGAAAGCCAGCTCAAAAAAAGCCGCAGTTCCCCACGATACATTTCAACCGTAAGACGGACGCGGCGTTCCAATGACAAGGGTCTCGTATAATACCGCTCAAGCAGTTTCGACAGCGCCTGTTCCATGGAATCAAATCTCAGCCGCGTCTGCTGTTTCTTATGATCGCCGGAATTTCAAAATCATTATCCTGGTACGAAGGTTGCGCCCGGGCTGGACGGTCTTGCTGACCAGCGCTGCTGCTCCGGCTTATCATTTCCTTCCACTTATCATAAGGAATAAAGCTACCCTTATCGTCATCCTGAGCAGACGTTTTCCCGCTAAGCTCTTCGCTGGCCTGTTTGGGCAACCGCTTTTCCGCCTTTGCCACCTGAAAGCCCGTGGCGACCACTGTTACGCGGATTTTATCCGCGAGGGTCTGGTCTACAATGACGCCGCAGATAATGTTGGCGTCCGGTGCAGCTTTCGCGGTAATGATCTTTATGGCTTCCTCATACTCAACCAGGGTAATATCATTCCCACCTGAAATGTTTACCAAGATACGTGTTGCGCCTTCAACCGACGCACCTTCAAGCAGCGGGCTGTCAATAGCCGCATTTGCCGCCTCTGAAGCGCGGTTATCCCCGCTCCCGAAACCAATACCCATGAGGGCAACATCGCCCTCCCCCTGAATAATGGTCTCCACATCGGCAAAATCAATATTAATGAGGCCGATTTCCGTGATAAGGTCAGAAATGCCCTGCACTCCCTGACGCAATACCTCATCAGCGCGAAGAAAAGCCTCGGTGATGGTTGTTTTTCGTTCAACAATATTAAAAAGTTGCTCATTAGGAATAATGATCAAGGTATCCACGCATTTTCGTAGTTCATCAATGCCGACTTCAGCTTGACGCATTCGGTGTGTACCCTCCAGTTTGAATGGCTTTGTTACCACACCCACGGTAAGTGCGCCACAGTCCCTTGCGATCTGAGCAATAACCGGCGCCGCGCCAGTGCCAGTACCGCCCCCCATGCCGGCGGTTACAAACACCATGTTCGCGCCCTTGATCAGCTCGCTGATGGCCTCATGATCTTCGGAGGCAGCTTTCTGACCAACCTCAGGCTTCCCCCCCGCACCCAGTCCTTTAGTGATTTTCGCGCCAATCTGCAATTTTTTGCTTGCCCTGCATTTCCTTTTTAAGTCCTGCACATCAGTATTAACCCCGATAAATTCAACGCCTTTCAAACCACACTCGATCATGCGATTAACCGCGTTACAACCGCCACCGCCCGCGCCAATAACTTTAATAACCGCCGGACTCGGATCAATAAGGTTGTCATCAGAGTCATCAATCACTTCAACATTCATGAGATTCGTAATATTCATAAAGTCCCCCAACTTACTATCCCCAAGGACGGACGATAAAATATATCGTCATAATGATAAGATGGTACAATACCTGAGTCAACAATTTTCTTCAAGTACGTTATGGCGGTTTGACGCGGTTTTTATGCTGGTATTGCGGCAAAGACTTTTCCATTATATTTTGAATCGGTGAAACCTGTAAAACCGCCGCGCAAATCACCGCAACAGAAAACTGGCGTCGAAAAGGCCGCATCCCGTACTCGCGGCAAGCGCACTTCCGGTAAAGAAGCGCGCAAGGAGCGGACCCCCAGCGATACTCCGCCTGATGAGTGGATGCTCGACGAGCAGACCATCATCGCGGCACTGGAAGAGGGCGGAGCCATAGCAAAGCGGCTGAACACCTACGAACTGCGGCAATCCCAGCTTGACCTTATGCGCCTGGTGATACGCGGCTTTAACAATGACGCGATTGTGGCGGCTGAGGCGGGAACCGGCGTGGGCAAATCATTCGCGTACCTTCTGCCTGCCCTGAGCCACGTCCTGCTCAACAACGAGCGGATCGTTATTTCTACCGCAACCATCACTTTACAGGAACAGCTTTACGAAAAAGACATTCCCCTGGTACGTTCCGCTCTAGGGGTTGATGTCAAGGTCGTGCTTATGAAAGGCCGGGGAAACTATCTCTGCCTCCGAAGGTTTGATGAGACAGCCAGAGAACAAAACTTTCTTACAGACCCTGAGTATGAGGCGCTTCAAGCCGTGAGCGCATGGATTGACACAACCCACACCGGCGTGCGCTCGGACATTTCGTTCCCCCTGCCTGATTCGCTCTGGGCCCGTGTTGCCTGCGAAGCGGATCTCTGCATGGGACAGCGTTGCCCTGAGCGGAAACGCTGTTTCTTTCAGGCGCTCCGCGCCCAAGCCGCAGCCGCGCCTGTGCTTGTGGTGAACCATCACCTGCTTTTCGCGGACGCTTCAGCGCGGCGCGACGGCGCAGGCTACGACGGCACGGTGGTACTGCCGCTGTACCACCGCGTCGTCATCGATGAGGCGCATACAGTGGAAGAAGCGGCAAGCTCGTTCTTTTCCGAGCAGTTCAGCCGCTTTTCGATATACCGTCAAACCGGTCGCCTGTTCAGAAGACAGCGGGGCAACCTGCGTGGTCTGCTCGCGCTTATTCTGCCAGCCTTACACGCGGAAAACCAGCTTGGCGAAATTGAGAGCGTAAACCAAAAGCTGCGGGACAGCGCCGACTCGCTGGACAAGACCGCGCTTGAACTATGCAAACGGGAAGGCGTTTTCCGCCTGACGCCTGATGCGGACAAGGACATTCGCGCCGCGCTGATTCCGTGTGTCGAAGACCTGCGCTCCCGGGTTCAGGCATATACAGCGCTCATCAAGGATATGCTTGAAACAAGCGCTGAAAACGAAAATGAAGAAAACGCCGTCGTCTGGGAGATAAAAGCCATACGCAAACGCCTTGAGTCCATCGCCCAGCTATGCCGCGTGTTTATTGAGTATCAGCAGCACCCGGACAAGGTACTCTGGCTGGAACGGCACAACAGCGGCGGCGAACCCTGGGTAAGTTTTACCTCAACACCGCTTAACGTCTCGCCGGTGTTAAAAGAAGCTGTCTTCGACCCCAATAAAACCGTGGTCTGCGTATCGGCAACCCTCACCGTGAACGATACCTTTGACTACTGGGCAAGTCGCTGCGGCTTGGCGCTGGTAGTCGAGCGGCTGGTACTGCGCGGACAGTTCCCCTCGCCGTTTCCCTACGCCACTTCGGTGCTTCTGGCGATACCAACCGACGCGCCTCTGCCCCTGCCGGACGCCCCGTACCGCGATTTTGTAAACACGGCGGTCGGCACTCTTACCGCCTGCGCCGGCGGCTCGGCGCTCATCCTCTTTACCTCCTACAGCGCTTTGGAAAGCGCCTACAACGCCTCCAAAACGCTGCTTGAAAAGCAGGGAATCCGCTGCCTCAAGCAGGGCGATGACGACCGCAGCCGCCTGCTCAAAACCTTTCTCGCCGAAGAAACGAGCGTGCTTTTTGCCACTGACTCGTTCTGGGAAGGCGTTGACGCGCCCGGCGATACCCTGCGCATGGTGATACTCTGCCGCCTGCCGTTCAGAACACCCAACGAGCCGGTCTTCGCGGCCCGCTGTGAAGACCTTGAGCGGCGCGGCGGCAACTCCTTCATGGAATTGTCTGTGCCGGAATCAGTGATGAAGTTTAAGCAGGGCTTTGGACGGCTCATGCGCCGGTCAAGCGACCACGGCGTAGTGGTGGTACTCGACGCCCGTGTGATACGCAAGTTCTACGGCAAGGTGTTCCTTAGTTCCCTGCCTAAAACCAAAACCTGTTTCGCTGAATTACGAACCATAGCGAACAAGATTGAGTGGTTTCTCGGATGACGCCCCGCGTGAGCGATCACGCCTCGCTGTCAAATACGGTCTCGCCAATGTCCGTCGCTTGAATCCCGCCGCGGTACTTCTCAAGCGCGGCTTTTTCCCGCTCAAGTTCCGTAAAGCTATACACCGTGCTGCCGTCGTCGGCAATGCTGACTTCGGGAACCGCGTATGACCCCAGTTCCTTGATAATCCGCTCCTGAGCCGCGCCGATGTTTTTGGGGCGGCTCACGTCCAGCTCCACTGCCGCGCCAATGTCAGTACGTTTCACGCTGCGGGGAAAGCCCCAAATCCGGCTATACCCCAGCTTCCGCAGGTTTTCCATCTTGATACGCTCGTTATCCCTCTTCACCAAGCCGGAGCGAACCAATGGTATGAGCCAGAAAAAGATAGAGAACACCAGCGGGACCATACCTAGCCCTATCATAATCAAGGGCAGGGGATTGTCGATAACCGAGGAGGACAGCGCGTAGGTGAGGCCGTACAGGTACGACGGAACCTCGCCGGACTGGGAAACGAGATGCGCCACTCGCTTGCCGCGGACAACACTGGTAACAATGGACACCGCGCCGGTCGAGAGCGCGTTAGTCAAAAAGTAAGAGCCAAAGAGCAGGTTCACCCCGTTTATCACGCTGAACCATACGTTCAGCTTTTTTGGGTTTGACGAAAACGCCTTGAGCCGCTTTAACGGGGAGGAGGAGCCAAACGAGCGGTCGCGTTTGTCAGCGCGGCGCAGCAGGGCGTCAAAACGGTAGACTACGGTTCCATCTTCCGTGGCTTCGGGGCTGCCGCCGAATTCAGCGCAGTACGCGGTGATGGCGCGGTCAGCTTCCTGGGGCGGAAGGCCCGTGAGGTTCATAAACTCCGGCAGGGAGATGACGCCTTTGCTCACTTGCAGGTACGAAATCACGGCTTGCTTTTCCCGCGCCGCCCAGTCCGCGTTGGGGTCGTCGTCCCCAAACACAAACGAGAAGATGGCTTTGTACAGGGGTTTTCCTTTTTTACGCGCCTTCTGAGCGCCTGAATATGAAGGGTTAAGCGATTTGGTTAGCTCTGAGTAAAACCAGATTCTGATAATCAGATCAAAAATATGCGAAGCAAGGAAGATGCCTCCCAAACCGCCCCCCTTGGATTCCGAGCGGTCGCCGCCGGACATACTCGCCGCCAGCGACAACAGGAGCGCCGCCAGCGCCAGAACCATGAAAAGCACAAAGTAACCCACGAGCATCACCATGATCCAGCCCTTGAACATGCCCTTGCCCACGACTTTTGCGCCCTTGCCCAGTTTGTCAGTGAAGCGGCGCAAGCCGGCTCGAAACCCGTGATACCTGCTCGTGAAGCCGCGAGGGAACGAATACTTGATCTCTCCAGACGCGGTTACCTCAAGCCGCCCGGAATACTCGTCCGAGACTGCCGGGGCAAGCTCTTTCACGGTTTCCAGCGGCAGGGCGGTCCGCGCCACAATATCGGCGACTGTCGCGCCTTGCTTCTGTTTTTTGAACGCATCGGTTACTTTCTGATACGCAGCCTTATCTTTTATCTGATACTCCATCCTGAACTCCCTTTGGAAACATCGCCGATACGCCCGGCGCGGTTCCCGCAACTTATTTTGTTATCTTACAGTGAGATCATAATCCTGTTAAGGCAATAAGAAAAGACCGGTTTCTAACAACAATGCAAAGTATCCCCTATCTGATGAACATCGAGCTGCCGCTGCTTAGAATTTCCACACCCATTTCTTAAAGTTCTAAACCCATTTCTAAAAACGCCGCGCCCATTTCTAAAAG
>JAITFA010000105.1 GCA_031281685.1 Treponema sp.
GCGAGCTATTGGCGCTCAAGGTCTTGGTGGCGCTTAAGTATAAAACGATCAGTATAGCGAGACTTATGATAATATAACCAGGTTTAAGACGCCGCATGAGTATATCATCGGTAGAAGAAGCTCATCTTAAACAGATACTGGAAAAAATCAATGAAATCGTATATAAGCATATAGGTATGTTGATACGAAAATTTGGCGCGGTTTTAGGCGCTCTGTGTATAATCAGTATGCTTATATCATGCGAAGATGGCGGAACCTTAGTGCTTCCCGCTTCAGAAACATACAACATAGACATTGCTCTAAACTCACGTTCACGCTCCATCAAACAAAACTTTACAGAGAACCCCACCATCAGGCAAGGCGATGAAATTAGTCCTTATTTACTTAACTTTAGTGCGGACGATCCTGATGTGCGCGGTTTGACCGTGTTCCTGAAAACCCTCAGTGGCACGATTCTTGATGGGAAAGCGCATTACACCCTCAGCGGAAGCGCAATACGCAGGAATCAGGTTGATGGCGAGCTTGATCTTGATCCAGACGAGACACTTCCAGAAACTGAAACAAACGGCAATGATGTGGATACTGAAATTGAAACCCAGCCAGAGGCCGCACCTGTTAAACCCAAGCCTGAATCTACACCGACCCTTACACCAGAACCTATGCCCATACCCGTAGTTGAGACATGGGGTTGGTCCCGAGGCGTAGTGGAGCAAAGTTTTACAGTTGAACGGCTTGATCGGGACCTGCCCCCGTTTATGCTGGATAGTGAGCTGGCTATTGGCCAGTACCTCTTGGTGTTTCAGGTGGTAGGGGTGAGAACCGTGCTTTATCAACAGGAAAGGCTATTTTACTTCCTAGGCGACGCGGACTTTGATTTTAACGATATTTATCACTATCTGCCCGGGCGCGCTTCCATTGCTCACCTTGCCCCACCGGGGGTTGCCGTCATGTTTGAAGCTCAACTTGACTTTGATGAGCGGCTTGATCCGTACATAGTTTGGTATAACAGCAAGAAGCGTATTGGAGCGGGGAGGGTCGCTGACGGACTGAACCGTCTTATCTGGACAGCTCCCCAGCAAACCGGTTTCCAGACTATCAGAGCAGAGGTGTTTCCGTTTGAACCTGTGCAGAAAATTAGTGGCGAGACCAAAGAACTATCTCTGGCCGTATCAGTAAAGAGCGAAAACAGAGGCTATTTTGACGAAGACGACAGGAGTTTTATCTGCTGGTATCAATTTCAGAACAATCTGAGCGATGCTGTCCAGTCGAAAAGCAACCAAAATCATCTTGTCGTGGACGGCGATGCTTCGCGCACCCCGCGCTGGCTGCCTGTCGCCGATATCTACGGGCTTGTGCTTGGCCCGCGTGACCGGTATCTACTACCCCTCTCGCTCCCTCTTCCCACTGAAGAAGAGGAAAAACAAGGTGTGGGCGAACTGCTTCTGCATATAAAACCGCTCAGGGACGGAACTATCTTTAAGGCAGAGTTTAATACCAAGCTAAACCCGAACTCTACCAAGTCCGATTCAGTAGAACTGAACTGTTCTTTTATCGCGGGAAAACCAGTGTTACTCCTTAGCGCGGGGGGGCTAACGTTTGAGTCTTCTCCACTCGCAGGCGATTCAAGCGCCCATGATCTACTCACCCTGTCTATCAAGTTTAGCCTGAGTAAAAACATTTTTACCGCCAGCCTTTATGTAAAAGAGTTTAAACAGGAAACCGATCCGCTGACTATCGCGTTATCTACCGATATAAATGGAAAAATTGTTCTTCAGCTTGGGGTAGAAAATAAAAAAGAGGCTATTGACGAGGTAATAGCAATACTGGATGAGCTTGCAGTAGCGTTTGTGCTGGAACCTCTACCCCCCCCCCCCCCCCCTAAAACACATACAGAACTTAACAATAGAGGAGTAATACAAGAAAACATAATTATAGAGGAAAAAATAACATTGGAGACAGCGACAACACAACAAACTTTACAAGAGATGTTTTCTGAAGTAGCTGGTATTTCTCAGCCTTGAAAACTTCTTATCTTATTGTGGCTGTATTTATGTTGAGCCTTATCTCCTGTGCGGGGGAAAAAGAGGCGCGGCTCAAATGGTCGCCACCGCCAGCAGACACTCCTGTCGAGTCCTTCACCATCATCGATCACAAGCCTCCCTCCATTCCTGAGTGGGTGAGCCGTTATGAAGCTGGCGGTGTTCAGGCAATAGAAGCCATGAGTGAATATCGGGATAAATACGTCTTTGTCAGTATAAACCAGGGAATCAACACTAATGCCCTTGAACTATGGCTATCCGGCTTTTCAGTTTTGCAGGACCTTCCCCGCCTTGTCAGTGCGCGAGTTCAGGAGCGTTTTAGCAACGCCACATCCTCTTATCCTGATAATGAATACGGCAACTATTTCGAGGCAAGTGTCAAAGTAACCGCAGATGCGGCCTACCATGGCGCGGTTCGGGAAGATGACTTCTGGGTACTGAAACGATACTTTCTTGGTGAAGACTGGGATGTCTACGAGTTTCTGATTCTGGTTAGTATCGATAAAACAACACTTGGGACTCAGATAAACGCGCTCCTTAATACCATACCATTTGAATCCCTGAGCAAGGAACAAGTGGTCGCGGTAAACCAGTTGAGATCAAGCTTTTACGAGGGCTTTTGATACTCAATGATTTTGAGTATACTGCCCTTGGAGGGTTAATATGTATGATTTTATTTCCCAGATAAACCGCGCCGGACAGGGCGCGTCCAAGTGGGATGGCATGAAGCGAAGGAATCCCTCAGTTCCCGATGGCATCATTCCCTTTTCAATCGCAGACATGGAGTTCAAGACTGCGCCTGAGATTATAGCGGGCTTACAGGCGTATCTGAACGATCTGGCGCTGGTTTACACCAACCCCGCCGAGGTATACTTTGGAGCGGTCGTCCGCTGGATGCGGGAACGCCACGGCTGGGATATTCAAAGCGAGTGGATCAGCACCTCAAAAGGGGTTGTGCCCGCGCTTTCTCAAGCGATACACGCCTTCACTGAACCGGAAGATGGGATCATCATCATGCCGCCGGTCTATAACCCATTTTTCCGGGCTATCAAACAAAACAAGCGCCGGATCATCGCCAACAACCTGCGGATCGACCATGAACGCTACGTGATTGACTTTGACGATCTCGCGGTAAAGGCGAAGGACCCGCGAAACAAGGTTCTGCTTTTCTGTAGCCCCCACAATCCGGTTGGACGGGTCTGGGAAAAAGCCGAACTGGAAAGAATCGGTGCCATCTGCCTTGAGAACAATGTCCTCATCATCTCTGATGAGATTCACTTTGATCTCATCATGCCCGGCTTTACCCATACGATATTTGCCGCCTTGAGCGATGAACTCGCGGAAAATATGATCACCTGTACCGCGCCAAGTAAAACCTTTAACATGGCCGGGATACAAACCTCTAACATCATTATCAAAAACCAGAAAATGCGGGAACAATACCAGCAAGACGTGGATCGACAGCTTAACATTCTAGGGTATAAGGCGTGTGAAATCGCGTATACCCAGTGCAGCGGCTGGCTTGACGCGCTTCTTATCGTACTTGACCACAACAAGCGTGTAGCAGAGGACTTTATAAAGCGTCATATCCCACAGATCAAGGTGTTTAACCTTGAAGGAACCTACCTGCAATGGTGGGATTGCCGTGGTCTCGGCCTTAATCACCATGAACTGGAGCATTTTATGACCCAAGACGCCTTACTTTTTCTTAGTGAAGGGTATACCTTTGGAGAGATTGGACGAGGTTATGAGCGGATCAACCTCGCCTGCCCAACAGTATCGCTGGAAAGTGGTTTGGAACGGTTGGAAGCTGCCCTTAAATCAAAAAAAATTATCTAAAGAGGTTAAACTATGTCAAGAAATACATTTGGGACGCTGTTCTCCGTTACTACGTTTGGGGAATCGCACGGTCCAGCCATGGGTTGTATCGTGGACGGTTGTCCTGCCGGCCTTCCGCTCAAGCTCGAAGACATAAGCCGCGAACTCAAGCGACGGCGGCCCAGCGATGGCGAGGCTTCCACGACCCGAAAAGAGGCTGATGAACCGGAACTGCTCTCCGGCGTGTTTGAGGATAAAACCTTGGGAACGCCCATTGCCATCATCATACGCAACACTGACCAGTGTTCCAAAGATTACGATGAGCTACGGGACATATATCGCCCCGGCCATGCGGACTGGACATGGGAGGCAAAGTTCGGGCGGCGTGACCACCGGGGCGGAGGCCGGAGTTCAGGCAGAGAAACAGTGGGTCGTGTCGCTGCTGGTGCGATTGCGAAGGTGTTTCTAGCGCAACACGGCATCACGATTCATGCATGGCCATCATTTATCGCGGGTATGCCGGTTCCGGGCATGAAAGACCCGAACTTTAGTTTTGAGGAAGCTGAGAAAAACGCCCTGCGTGTACCTCATAAAGAACGCGCTGAGCAAATCAAGGAAAAGATTGAGCAGCTTCGCGCCGAGGGCGATAGCGCGGGCGGCGTGATTTCCTGTATCGCGGAAGGCGTCCCGCCCGGGCTGGGCGAGCCGGTGTTCGGGAAACTTGATGCCTGTCTCGCCGCCGCTATGCTTTCTCTGGGTGCGGCAAAGGGCATTGAGTTTGGATCAGGCTTTGCCTCAAGCTCAAGCAAAGGCGCAAACCAGAACGACCGGCCTGTGATGGACCGCAAGAGTGCGCTTTACCCAAACCTTCCCCCTGATGTGCCGTCGCTTCGTTATCGAAGCAACAACGCCGGCGGTATGCTTGGTGGCATCTCAACCGGAATGCCCATTGAGTTTAAGGTAGCGTTCAAACCCGTACCTTCAATCCGCAAGACCCAGACAACCATTGATCGGGAGGGCATTTTATGCGACCTCGTTCTCGAAGGCCGCCATGACGTGTGCATAGTCCCCCGCGCCGTTCCAGTGGTGGAAGCCATGACCGCCCTTGTGCTGGCCGACCTCCTGCTCTTAAGCCTAGGTAATCGCTTATAGTTGAGATAAATAAATATGAAAAACTTTGCCGCGATTGACTTTGAAACTGCCAACGGGAATCATTCCAGCGTGTGCGCTGTGGGAATTGTGATTGTCCGTGATGGACAGATTGGCGAGAAATATTACCGGCTCATCCGACCTAAGCCTAACTACTACTGCACCCGGTTCACCTGGGATATTCACGGAATCGAGTATGAGGACACAGTGAATGAGCCGCCGTTCCCGGATGTCTGGGCCGAGCTTGCTCCCCGTCTCGCGGGACTACCGCTGGTTGCGCATAACAGTTCTTTTGACGAGGGCTGTTTGCGTTCTGTGCATGAGGCGTATGCCATAAACTATCCGGGCTATGAGTTCCACTGTACCTGTCAGGCTGCGCGGCGGGTTTTCGGGAAGGAGCTGCCAAACCACCAGTTGCCGACCGTGGCTTTGCGTTGTGGATATGACCTTACCCAGCACCACCATGCGCTGGCGGATGCAGAAGCGTGCGCAATAATCGCCATGCAGGTGTTTCCCAACTAGCCTATTTTTGTTATCATAGTTTTATGAAAGCAGTTCTTTTTCTGTTTTTTTGTCTGACAGGATTAAGAGGTTTATTCCTGTGTGCTGATGAAACAATGCCTATGGCACGGGCGACGCTTGAAGTCCCTAGAATCAGTTCCCTTGCTGCGGTACTCATGGACGCGACAACCGGGGAACTGCTCTATGCTAAAAATGAAAACTATGTGATTCCACCGGCATCTCTGACCAAACTCATGACAATTCACATTGCCCTGAGCGAAATAGCCGCAGGTCGCGCATCTCTTGATGATGTTGTCGCGCTTCCCCCTGAATCATGGGCTAGTAATCAACCCAGAGGATCAAGCCTCATGTTTTTGAACGTGGGACAAACCGTTACCCTGCGAGAACTTATTCTTGGACTGGTGATTCCATCGGGGAATGACGCGGCAGTGGCGGTTGCCCTGCATTTTGCTCCAAGTATAGAGGCGTTTGTCGAGCGTATGAATCAGGAAGCCCGAAACATGGGGTTTATCAAAACCTATTTTGTGGAACCATCCGGCATCTCAGAATTCAATGTGGTTACGGCGCTTGAGTTTGCGCAATTCTGTCGTGAGTATGTGCGGCTTCACCCCGAAGCCTTGCAGGACTTCCATACGGTGCCAGTGTTTGCCTATCCTACAGCGGATAATGTCGCGGAACGCTACCGGAGCAGACCCGGAACCATAGTTCAATACAACCATAACCCGCTGCTGGGAACTTTCGAGGGAACCGACGGCTTGAAAACCGGTTACATAGACGAATCAGGCTATAACCTCGCCCTGACTGCGCAACAGGGTGAAACGCGGCTCATATCCGTTACCTTGGGCGCGACAAGCTCAAGGGAGCGAAACGAAGATGGAGTCGCGCTGTTCACATGGGGCTTTGAGCATTTTCACACATTGCGCCCGATACCTGAGTCTCTGACACCATTGCCAGTCTGGAAAGGCAAAACCGATGAGGTGAGTGTTGCCCCCAGTGAGCAGCTGGAGTTCACCACCTTCACCGAGCGCGGTCACGATCTGCGCTGGGAGGCGTCGTACCTTGACCCCATCGTCGCGCCGGTTCCTGTAGGCACGACAGTGGGTGAACTGACGCTCTACGATTCGGTCGGTGAACTCAAGCGTCTCCCCATCATTACCACGACAGAAGTTGAGGAGGGCAATTTCTTCAAGCGCGTCCGGGATTCGATACGCCTGTTCTTCAGGAAGAAGGAGTAAGCTATGCCATCGCAACGCTTGCCGGCTTTGAATCGCGTCTCTTTCAGGAACCCGGAACAAGAGTTTCCAAGCTCGTAACGCGGCTTCGACTCCCGTGAGCCGCTTGAATTCCTCTATCTCACAAATCCCCCTGATAAGTTCTGATAAGCTCCAGCTTGAGCTTGCGTAATCGCTCCGTAATCGAGATTTTGTAAATATGCGGATTAAGAAGCCGTTTATAGCTGCTGTCAAAGGCTTCAAGGCTGCTTTGCGTATGCGCACGAATCGCCTCAAGCGAGGGACCGGAAGACAGGAGCTTGCCACGCTCCAAACGCGGGCTGAGTAAAGGTTCCGCGTTTCCTTCAATGGTATGAGAGAAGTGCCGGTAATCCGTGGAGGTGTGCCAGAAGGTGTAGCTATGCCCCCGCTCAATGGGGTCAGGGGTGGACGGATCGTCAATGCTGAGTATATCCGCAACCGTCATGCCTTGGGTATCAGTGATGCGCCATACCTGCTTGATAGCGGGATTGGTGGTTTTTTCCGGCGTGTTGGAAAACTTTATGGTTGGAATGAGCTTGCCCGCGCCGTTGTCGTAGGCTGTGAGCTTATACACACCGGTAAAAGCCGCCTCGGTTCCACCAGTAACCATTTGCGTACCCACGCCCCAAGTGTTAATGGGCGCATGAGCGTTGGTGAGGTTCTGGATGATGGCTTCGTCAAGGTCATTGGAGACTGAGATGGTCGTCCCCGGAAGACCCGCCGCATCAAGCATCTTCCGCGCTTCAACTGACAGGTAATGGATGTCCCCGGAATCAAGGCGCACGCCAAAGTTTTTGCCCTGAGCGACCAGCGTTTTACCCACTTTGATGGCATTGGGGAGACCGCTTTTCAGCGTGTCGTAGGTATCGACGAGGAAAACCGTTTTATCAGGGTAGATACTGGCGTATGCCTGAAACGCGGCTTCTTCGCTCTCGTGCGCCATGACCCACGAATGAGCCATGGTTCCCAGCACGGGAATGTTGTATTCCTTACCAGCCAGTACGTTAGAAGTGCCGACAGCCCCGCCGATGAAAGCGGCGCGTGATGCTGACATAGCCCCGTCCCTGCCCTGGGCGCGGCGAAGCCCAAACTCCATGATCGAACCCTTGTTGGAAGCCAGCCAGACCCGTGCGGTTTTAGTGGCAATCAGGCTCTGAAAATTAATGGTGTTGAGGATCAGGCTTTCGAGTATCTGGCACTCAATAAGACCGCTGTCGATCCTGATAAGCGGTTCCTGCGGAAAGATTACGGTTCCCTCGTCCATAGCCCAGAGACTACCGGTGAAACGGAATGCTTTGAGGTAATCAAGAAAGCCGGTCTCAAAAAAACGCAGGCTTTGCAGGTAGGCAATATCGTCATCCGAGAAACTCAGGGTCTGGATTGTTTCCAGCAGGGTTTCCAGCCCGGCAAATAGCGAAAAGCCCCCGTTAAAGGGCTGGCGGCGGAAGAACATCTCGAACACAGCCCGTCCGTTCATGCCCTGCTTCCAATAGCCCTGAGCCATGGTCAAGGAATAGAAGTCTGTGAACAACGCTGAACTCATAGTATACATTCCTTTGTTTCAGCGAGCGCGACACCCGCCTTGCGCATGGCGGCAAACGCTGCCTGCTCTGACCCTGCCGGCGCGTTCACAGCTTGCACCGCATCGATAAGTACGGTAACACGATAACCCAGACGCGCAGCGTCAAGGGCGCTGTAAAGCACGCAGTAATCAGTAGCAAGCCCGCCGATCAGCACGGTAGTAACGCCAAGGGCTTTGAGATAGCCGTCAAGTCCGGTTGGCGTGGTCCGGTCGTTTTCAAAGAAGGCGGAGTATGAGTCAAGGTTTTGCCTGAATCCTTTTCTGATAATGAGCTGCACTGGGTTCATGTTCAGACTTTCGTGAAACTGAGCGCCTTTAGTTCCCTGCACACAGTGGTCGGGCCAGAGCGCCCCGCCGCTGGCGCTGTTGGCAATGTCTGAAGCTTCGGCGTTACGCGCCGAAGCAAAGGACACGTGGCCGCGTGGGTGCCAGTCAGCAGTGGCAATGACTCTGCCGCCGCGGGCTGCGCAGTATTCCGCTAGCGCGTTGAGCGGAGCGACGACGGTTTCGCCGTTCCTGACTTCCAAGGCGCCGCCCTTGCAGAAGTCGTTCTGTACGTCAATGATGAGCAGCGCTGTTTCAATACCATTGATTCCTTCCATAAATATATACTCCTTTCGATTGGTTTAACTTCTTCGCCAATACAGGAAACATATCGCTTTCTTGGCGCGTTTACAAGATTACTTTAGACCTGCTAATATATGCGTCAAT
>JAITFA010000004.1 GCA_031281685.1 Treponema sp.
TGGACGATAGGCAGGTCGTCATCCATAACCGTATCTTTGAGATACGGATCAGCAAGTACATGATTACCAAGGACTCCCGTGAAAGGAAAGAGAAGCGCGTTACCGGTATACTCAAACAGGACGTGGTCAAAGACGGCTGCTTTGACATGGAGCTATGTCTGCGGAAGTTTGCCCGGCGCTACCGCGACCTGTTTAACGAGAGCGATATCGCGTTTCTGGAGCGGCAGGGCAAGATGCTCTTCTTGTCTTACATCGCGCCGCTGCTCAACAGCGGCGGCTTCTATCACTTCGAGAGCCAGTTGAGCGACTTTCGCCGTATGGACCTAGTGGTGGATTACAAGCGTGAGCAGTTCATCATTGATCTGAAACTGTGGCACGGCGAGGTCAGACACGCGGCTGCCTACGAACAGCTTGCGGGTTATCTGCGGACTAAGGGCGCAGGGCGCGGCTATCTGCTTACGTTTGACCTGCGGAAAAGCGGGAACCGCGAGCCGCGTGAGGAGTGGGTAAACCATGAAGGTATGCGTATCTTCGACGTGGTGTTGTAAGGTCTCTAGCGCCACGTCTTCAATGAAAAAGTAGACTGTAACTCATCTATAACTAGGGAGGATTTATGAAACAACGGGCGCTTATCAGCGTTTATAACAAAACAGGAGTCGCGGAACTTGCCGCTTTTCTGAGCGGCGCGGGCTGGGAACTCGTGTCTACTGGCGGCACAGCCAAGTATTTGCAGGAACAAGGGCTTGCCGTTACTGACGTGTCGGCTATAACCGGCTTCCCGGAGTGCCTCGACGGGCGGGTCAAGACCCTGCATCCAGCCATTCATGCGGGCTTACTGGCGCGGCGCGATGTGGCGTCGCATGTAGAAACCCTTGCAGCCCAGGGATTTAGCCCCATTGACCTTGTTTGCGTCAACCTTTATCCCTTCTTTGATAAGGTTCAGGCAGGGCTTTCCCTTGAGGAAACCGTTGAGTTTATCGATATTGGCGGTCCCGCCATGTTACGCTCGGCTGCTAAAAACTACCGTGACGTGCTGGTACTCACTGATCCGGCTGATTACGCGGCAGTGATCGCGGCGCTCAAGGCGGGAACAGTGGCAACGGAATTCCGCAAGCGGCTTGCCGGCAAGGTTTTTAACCTCACGTCAGCCTATGACGCGGCGATTTCACGGTATCTGCTTAACGATGACGAATATCCGGCGTATTGGGCAATGTCGCTCAAGAAGGCGCAGGCGCTGCGCTATGGCGAAAACGGACACCAGAGCGCGGCGCTCTATGTTCACGCTGATTCTAGGGGCGCGTTGTCGTCAATGACCCAGCTTAATGGAAAAGAACTGAGTTACAACAACATCCGCGATCTTGACCTTGCGTGGAAGGCGGTCTGCGCCTTTGGGCTTGCCGCTGATAAGACCGCGCCCCTGGGTGAAGACGACGTTCTGCGCCTTGTAGAGACGCCGCCGCAGGCTGGGAAGGCAGAGGCGTGCTGTGTGGCGGTGAAGCATAACACGCCGTGCGGGATCGCGCTGGCTGACACTCTGCCGGCGGCGTATGCCAAGACATACGCCTGCGATCCAGTGTCCATCTTTGGCGGCATTGTCGCGTGTAACGTCGCGCTTGACGCTGAGACCGCGGCAAAGCTGGCGGAACTTTTCCTTGAAATCATTGTCGCGCCGGATTTTGACGCTGAGGCGCTCGCTATTCTCAGGAAAAAGAAGAACCTGCGGGTGATGAAAGCGCCGTTTGCCCCGAAACAGCGGCTGGAATGTATCGCTGTTGACGGCGGACTCCTGACGCAGGAAACAGACCGCCGTCTCCTTGAGAAGTGGGACGTCGTTACAAAGGCACAGCCAGAGGCGCGGGACATTGCCGACCTGCTCTTTGGTATGCGGGCGGTAAGCTATGTTAAGTCCAACGCCATTGTCGTGGTCAAAGATCAGGCAACTGTAGGCATTGGCGGCGGTGAGACAAATCGCATATCAGCCGCTGAACTCGCCTTTCAGCGAAGCGCCAAGCTCAACTCCGGCGCCGAGCCTGCGCGGGTACTCGCGTCTGACGCCTTCTTCCCGTTCCCCGATGTGGTGGAAGCCGCCGCCGCCGCTGGTATCAAGGCAATCATCCAGCCCGGAGGTTCGCTCAACGATAAGCTGTCAATAGAAGCCTGCGACAAGCTCGGTATTGCTATGGTTTTCACCGGCACACGCCACTTTAAGCATTGAGTCAAACATGGAACCACTACTGGCAATCATCATTGTCCTTTTGCTTATAAACTCGATTCTGCTTATCGTCATACTTGCCGGAAGGCGCAAGAAAGGCGCGGAAACACAGGTGCTTGACCGGCTCATTGGCTATGAACAGCGCCTTGACCGTAATGAAGTGTCCCTGCGCGATGAGTTTGGCAGGAACCGCGACGAGATCAGCAAGTCGGCGCGGGATTCGCGTGAAGAACTCACCGCTGTTTTCGCCCAGTTCAGCGCCATGCTTGATGGTAAGCTGCGCGGCATCACAGACTCAGTCGCGGATTCAGCGCGGGTAAACCGCGAAGAGCTGACAGCGTCGCTCAAGTCTTTTGAGGAACGCTTTTCAAACAACGTGCGGCAGTTTAACGACGTTCAAAAAGAGCGATTCGCTGAACTCAGCGTTAAACAGGACGCGCTGACGCAGAACACCCGCGAGAGCTTTGACCGCATCCGCGATTCAGTTGAGCAGCGCTTGCTGGATATACAGGCTGACAACAGCGTTAAACTTGAAAAAATGCGTGAAACTGTTGACGAAAAACTGCATCAAACCCTTGAAACACGGCTTGGCGAATCGTTCAAGCTGGTAAGCGAGCGGCTGGAACTGGTGCAGAAGGGGCTTGGTGAGATGCAAACGCTGGCAAGCGGCGTTGGCGACCTTAAAAAGGTACTCACTAACGTTAAAACTAAGGGAGTGCTTGGCGAATTTCAGCTTGAAAGCATACTGGAACAACTGCTTACGGTTGATCAGTACGCGAAAAACGTTAAAACCAAAGAAGGCAGTAACGACATGGTTGAGTTTGCGGTAAAAATTCCGTCTAAGGCAGACTCGTCCCGTATACTCTGGCTTCCTATTGACGCCAAGTTTCCTAGCGAGGACTACGAGCGCCTAAACGCGGCTTATGACGCTGGCAACGCCGACGACATTGAGCGTTACAAGAAAGAACTTGTGCGCAAAATCAAGACCTTTGCTAAGGACATCAAGACCAAGTATGTTGACCCGCCTAACACCACTGACTTTGCGCTGATGTTCCTGCCTTTTGAGGGGCTTTACGCTGAGGTACTGCGGATTCCCGGTCTGTTCCAATCAATACAGGAAGAGTTCAAGATTACCATCACCGGTCCCACGACTATTTCCGCCTTTTTGTCGAGCCTGCAAATGGGCTTTCGCAGCCTCGCGGTGGAAAAGCGCACAAGCGAAATCTGGGACTTGCTTGGCGCGGTTCGTACTGAATTCGGCAAGTTTGGCGCGGTACTGCAAAAGACCAAGGAAAAAATCGACGCTGTTAGTAAGGAAATCGAGAATGTCGGTACCCGCACCCGCGCTATGGATCGCAAACTCCGCAGTGTGCAGACCCTGCCCGATGCTGACGCGCAAAAACTGCTGGGAATGGCTGATGAAGAGAGCAGTGACGAACTGTTTTAGCTCATACCAGTAGCGTCATAAAGCCCTCCGTCTTCAGGCGTGGGGCTTGACGGCGCAAAAACCCGCAAGGATTTTTATCTTATTGTCTCATTCGTTGAAACTGTTGGGTCAGCCGTTATAACTGTAGAGTTGTCAGTTATAACTGTGGGGTCAAAAGTTTTAACTGTGGACTCGCCAGTTTTAACTGTGGACTCGCCAGTTTTAACTGTGGACTCGCCAGTTTTAACTGTGGGGTTAAAAGTTTTAACTGTGGACTCGCCAGTTATAACTGTGGGGTCAAAAGTTTTAACTGTGGACTCGCCAGTTAAAACTGTGGAGTCAAAAGTTTTAACTGTGGGGTCAAAAGTTTTAACTGTGGACTCGCCAGTTAAAACTGTGGAGTCAGCCGCTATAGCCTCTAAGGCAGCAGTAACAGCTTCTGGATTATTCGCTACAGCTTTTAAGTCAGAAGTCTTAACGAATGAGTCAGCCGTTGTAGTCCATCGGTAGTTACTTCCATTCTGTACTTATAGAAAAGTTCACGGATTACACGAATGGATTAGATAGCTGTCATAGCTGTTCGTGAGTATTCGCCTTATTCACGGGCGCTTGGTTGACTGGTCTGTATAGAATCATTCGCTGCTTGCGTTCAAAAATTCTTTTCCTATCGCTG
>JAITFA010000048.1 GCA_031281685.1 Treponema sp.
CGCAAAAGGCAACGAGGCTAACTAATAAAATAATCTTAACCCATATTTTCATAAACCATTCCTTATTGAGAAAATCTTTCCGTACACCAAAGCTACGGGTGGCTTTATTACATGGGGAAGCTCACTTCAGACACATACTATCCACTACAAACATAACACAAGACCTGTTCAGGACTCCCTTCTTACCTAACGTATGGTTACAGGATATACCATACCTTACCACTAGGCTCGTATTTTTTACTTTTTTGCGATTGTTTTAGGACAGCCCAAGTCGTCGGCGTTTACTAATCCCAGCCGGTGAAGCGGCGCGCAGGGGTAAGGTGTCTGGCGCCGTTGCCTCATGGACATAGCGCCTTCATGACGCCAGACACCTTACGCGCCCGCGCGGGGCGCGGGTATGCGGCGGTTTTAGCTCCCGAATGCCTGCTCCAAATCTCCGATGATGTCGCGGATATTTTCAGTGCCTATCGAAAGACGTACCGTGTTCGGCTTGATGCCCTGCTCCGCAAGTTCTTCCGCTGTGCATTGGGAATGAGTCGTGGTGGCCGGATGTATGACAAGGGATTTCACATCCGCGACATTGGCAAGGAGCGAGAAAATCTGAAGCCGGTCAATGAAGTCCTGCGCTTCTTTCTGACCACCCTTGATCTCAAAGGTGAAGATGGACGCCGCGCCGTTGGGGAAGTATTTCTTGTAAAGCGCGTTACTTGGATCGTCGGGCAGCGAGGGATGATGTACCTTTTCCACCTTGGGATGCTTGGTGAGGTAATCAACGACTTTGAGGGCGTTTTCTACATGGCGTTCCACGCGCAGGGAGAGGGTTTCTACGCCTTGTAACAAGAGGAAGGCGTTAAACGGCGAGATGCAGGCGCCGGTGTCGCGCAGCAGTATGGCGCGCGCCCGTATCGCAAAGGCGGCGGGTCCTGCGGCGGCGACAAAGGAGATGCCGTGATAGCTGGGGCATGGCTCGGTCAGTCCGGGGAACTTGCCGCTCGCCACCCAGTCGAATTTGCCGCTGTCCACGATGACGCCGCCAATAGAGGTTCCATGACCGCCCAGAAACTTGGTCGCCGAATGAATGATGATGTCCGCGCCATACTCAATGGGACGAAGCAGGTAGGGCGTAGTGAAGGTCGCGTCCACTACAAGCGGGATTTTGTGGCTGTGCGCCAACTCCGCCAGCGCCTCAATGTCAATGATGTTCGAGTTGGGGTTTCCCAGTGTCTCAATGAAAATCGCCTTGGTGTTGGGCTGTATCGCTTTTGCAAAACCGTCCACTCCCGATTCGTCAGGATCAACAAAGGTTGTGGTGATGCCGTAGAGTGGCAGGGTGTGGCGGAGCAGATTGTAGGTGCCGCCGTAGATGGTTTTCTCGGAAACAATGTGTTCCCCAGCCTGAGCGAGGTTGAGGATGCTGTAGGTAACAGCCGCCGCGCCTGAAGCCAAAGCCAGTGCCGCCACGCCGCCTTCCAGCGCCGCGATACGTTTCTCTAGTACGTCCTGTGTTGAGTTGGTGAGCCGGTTGTAGATGTTACCCGGATCCCTGAGCCCAAAACGCGCAGCCGCGTGCGCCGAGTTGTGGAACACATACGACGTGGTTTGATAAATAGGAACCGCCCGCGCATCGCTTGCGGGATCGGCTTCTTCCTGACCAATGTGAAGCTGTTTGGTCTCAAACGCCCACTTGTCGGTATTAGTTTTCTTCGCCATAAAATCTCCTTAATACGGGAACACTTATAAGTCTTACAAATATACTAGGATAATATCAGCCTCTGAATCGTGTGTCAAGAATAGATACGGCTATTCCCCATTACCCGCTCCCTGTGTATGATAATAGTGGAGGAAATGAAATCATGCATTATATAAAGAATAGATGTGAAGACGATGAGGAAGAGAACGAGAAGGACGAGGAAAAGTCAGCGGGCGCAGACCCGCTGTTGAGCAAGATGCTCAAAACCAGAACGATTCTGCTTTCCGGCGAGATAAAGAAAGAGCTTGCCGAGCGGACAATCCGGCAACTCTTGCTGTTGGAAGATATGAGCGATGAGCCTATCCGTATCTTCATTGATTCGCCCGGAGGGGACGCGGACGCGGGTTACGCGATTTTCGACATGATCCGCTTTGTGAAGCCGCCGGTCTGGACCGTCGGCATGGGGCTCGTGGCAAGCGCGGCAGCCATTATCCAGCTTGCCAGCCCCAAAGAACAGCGAGTAGGCTTGCCAAACAGCCACTACCTTATCCATCAGCCGCTTTCAGGCATACGGGGCGTTGCAACGGACATCGAGATTCACGCGCGCGAACTGGATAAACTGCGCGACAAGATTAACCATCTCATCGCCGAAGAAACCGGCGCGCCGTTTGAGCAAGTCGAGAAAGACACCGACCGCGATTACTGGATGAACGCCGATGAAGCCGTCAAATACGGCCTTATCTCCAGAGTCATCTCCAAGCGCAGCGAACTCGCATAGGGGATGATATGACAACACAGGAAAGAACCTTTGTTATGCTGAAACCCGGCGTGTTACAGCGCCGAATCGTCGGTGAGGTACTCAGCCGCTTTGAGCGCAAGGGACTCAAGATTGTCGCGCTCAAGATACTGCGTATGGACAAGGCTATGGTCGAGGCACATTACGCGGAACACAAAGGACGGGACTTTTACGACAAACTGGTGGAATACACCATGTCAGGACCAGTGATCGCTATGGTCATCGAAGGCGAGGAAGCCGTCGGCATAACGCGCCGTTTGGCTGGACCTACTGATGTCCACGAATCACAGCCCGGCACCATACGCGGAGACTTTTCAGCAAGAACGCGGCTGAACATCGTCCACGCATCTGACTCCACGGCGAGCGCGGCGCGGGAAATAGCGCTTTTCTTCAAAGCCGAAGATATTTGCGAATGGGAGGACCATAATGCCCAGTGGTTCTAAGGTTCCTCATTGGAACTTGAATTCGATTTACCCTGCGTTTGACTCGCCGGAGTATAAGAGCGACCTAACGCGGCTTGGACACAGCATTGACGCGCTTCTTGCCCTGCTGGAAAAGCCGCTGGACAACGAGCCGGACGCTTTGCTGCGCCTCATCATTGCTTACGAGCAGGCAAGGGATATCGCGGATAACCTCCTCGCCTATGCCGAAGTGGTTTATACGACCGACACCCAGGCGCCGCGCGCGCTTGCCGAAGTCAACGCCGTTGAAGCGGCTTCTTTACCGCTGAAGAAGGCGGCGGTTGTGTTCCGGCAGCGTTTAAGCGAAGCCGCCAGCTCAATGCCGCGTCTGCTTAATGATCCAACATGCGCGCCATACGCTTTCTTTGTGAATAAAGAGATTACCGCCGCCCGTTTCCAGCTTTCCCCTGAACTGGAAGACCTTGCCAACGACCTCTCCCGGTCCGGCGGCGACGCATGGACGCGGCTCCATGAGGCAATCTCCTCAACCGCTTCGGCGCTGTGGAATGAACAGACCGGCGAGCGAAAAACCGTTATCGAACTGCGTAACCTTGCCTCCGATCCTGATCGGAACGTGCGCGAAAAAGCCTTTCTGAAAGAAATCGAGGTATGGAAATCCGTTGAGATACCCCTTGCCGCGGCGCTTAACAGCGTGAAAGGCGTAAGTATCACGCTGGACACGCGGCGAGGCTGGGATTCGCCCCTGCAAAAGTCGGCGTTTCAGTCGCGTATCAGTGAAAAAACCTTGAACGCGCTCATTACCGCCCTGGAAGCGTCTCTGCCCCTGTTCCGCCGCTATCTCAAGGACAAAGCGCGGGCGCTCAATGTTACGCAATGCGCCTTCTACGATCTGTTCGCCCCCCTTGGCGCTGAAAGCCGGAAATGGACGTGGGAAGAAACAACTGACTACATCCCCAAGCGTTTTGGGGCCTTTGACCCTGATATGGGCGCGTTTGCCCGCCGCGCCTTTGAATCCGCCTGGATAGACGCGGAACCACGCGCCGGCAAAGTCGGCGGCGCATACTGCGAAGGTTTCCCTCTCGCTGGTGAGTCGCGGATACTCTGCAACTTCGACGGGTCCTTTGATGCGCTATGCACGATTGCCCACGAGCTAGGCCACGCATGGCATCACGAACTGATAAAAGACCTGCCCACAAGCCTTGCCCGCTATCCCATGACGCTGGCGGAAACAGCCAGCATCTTTGCCGAGACCCTGTTGTTCGAAAGCGCCCTGAACGACGCCGAACCTTCAGAGCGGGCTGGCCTCATCGAAAGCAACCTCAAGGATGCTTGTCAGGTTACTGTTGACATACTCTCCCGTTTCTACTTTGAACGCGCCCTTTTTGAGGAACGCCGCTTTGCCGAAGTCTCTCCGGCGCGTCTCTGCGAGCTTATGCTTGACGCCCAGACGCGCACCTACGGCGACGGACTTGCGATTCAGCACCCCTATATGTGGGCGGTGAAGGGTCATTACTACAGTCCTTCGCTGGCGTTTTACAACTACCCCTATGCCTTTGGCTTGCTCTTCTCGTTAAGCCTCTATGCCAAAGCGCAGGACAGCGGCGGCGCGGATTTCGCACCAAGTTACCGCGCCCTGCTCAAAGCCACGGGCAGCGCCAGCGCCGAAGACGTAGCCCGTTCCGCCGGTTTCGATATTGAACAGCAGGCGTTCTGGGATAAAGGCATCGCCCTTATCGCCAGCCGCGTAGAAGCCTTCAGCGCGGAGCTTGAGAAACAGTCCCCGGCGCTTGCTAAATAGCACAAAACGCGCCTGTCGTCCAGCCGCGAGTTCGATGAAGAGGAACGTATCCTTGAATTATGTATATCATTCGCGGACGTTTCTCTTCCCGTGTTGCCCGCCTCTACGTCGTATAACAGGTCTGTAACTGCTACGGGGCCTACGGCCCCTCGGAGTTCCATTCGCCTAGGTCGCCTAAAGGCTCCCACGGCTCATTCCGCCCAAACGTCAGTTACAGCCGGAACGTTATGCGAAACTTTTTTGCCACCCGCGTAACCTTGATATAAACGAATAGTCCGAAATAACGCAAGAAAAGAACCGCACAAATTCGGCACGGCGGCATCCGTGCCGCCACTTCGTAAGTAAAAAGTATACAAAAGTATACACCTTTGAGGCACTTGACAAAGAATGATGCGGGTTTATAGTTATAGGCATGAGTAATGAAACTTTAAATAATGCTGGTAAGGCGAAAAATGATGAATTTTACACTCAGATCTCGGATATAGCAAATGAATGTTCCCATTATAAGGAACATTTTAAGGGGAAGATCATTTTTTGTAATTGCGATGACCCGTATGAAAGTGAATTTTTTAAATATTTTGCGATGAATTTTAATCATTTAGGTCTGAAAAAACTGATTGCCAGTTGCTATATTGGATCTCCTATTGCCAATACGCAGTTGTCGCTTTTTGATTATGAGAGCGCGGAAAACAAGACCACTAAACACCCGCATAAAATCGAGATAACAGAAGTAACCGACGAAAATGCGGACGGCGCGGTTGACCTAGCCGATGTTGAATATCTTTTAAGAAACAGGAAAAATACCTTGACACGCTTGCAGAGCGATGGAGATTTTCGTTCATCTGAATGTATAGAAATGCTAAAAGAAGCTGATATTGTTGTTACGAATCCGCCGTTTAGCCTTTTCCGTGAATATGTCGCTCAACTTATGGAATATGACAAAAAGTTTTTGATAATCGGTAATCAAAATGCTTTAACATATAAAGAAACATTTAATCTCATAAAAGAAAATAAGATTTGGCTTGGTATAGACAAC
>JAITFA010000143.1 GCA_031281685.1 Treponema sp.
CCGTGTTTCATCTGTGCGCATGAGTAGTGGTGTCTGGCACCATGGAAGCGATCTATGTGCTGGTGTCAGACACCACAACGCCGTGCTTCATCTGAGCGCATGAGTGGTGGTGTCTGGCACCATGTGAAGCGAGCTAGCGGCGGTGTCTGGCACTATGCGAAGCCAGTCTAAGTGGTGATGTCTGGCACCAGAAGCGAGCTAAGTGGTGATGTCTGACACCATACGAAGCGATCTAATCGGTAATATCTGGCACTATGCGAAGCCAGTCTAAATGGTGATGTCTGGCACCAGAGGCGAGCTAGCGTTGGTGCCAGACACCATGCGAAGCAATCTAAGTGGTGATGTCTGGCACTATAACGCCGTGTTTCATCTGTGCGCATGAGTAGTGGTGTCTGGCACCATGGAAGCGATCTATGTGCTGGTGTCAGACACCACAACGCCGTGCTTCATCTGAGCGCATGGATTAAAACCTAATTGGCCACAAGCGCCAGCTATGCCGACGCCTTTCCTGAAACGTCGCGTTACCGGAATACCCTGCTGTTCAAGTAAGACGCTAAAGTTCTCCACTTCCCGGCGACTGGGTTCACGAAGAGGCTTGCCCTCAAAGCATAAGCCGGGGATCGGGTTCCAGGGAATAAGGTTTATGACAACATCAAGGCCACGCGCAAAAGTGCCAAACGCTACAGCGTCTGTTTCGCGGGTATTGAGGTCGCCGAGTAACACGGCCTCCAGCGTGAGTCGCTGGCCCTGTTCTTGCTGGTAATAAGCGAGTGCGTCATGCAGGCAGGGAAGGGGATTGGCGCGGGCTATGGGCATGAGTCGCTCTCGGAGCGAGGGATCGGCGGTTGTGAGAGAGCAGGCCAGCCGTGTCCCCAAGCCCTTACTGGCAAGTTCACGGATGCCTTCGACAATGCCGCTGGTAGATATGGTGATACGCCGTCTGGATATGCCCAGATTGCCGGTAAGCACGGCAAGGGCGGCGCAGAGGGCTTTAAGGTTCAGGAGCGGTTCGCCCATCCCCATGATGACAATGTTGGCAATGTCCGTGATGGAACTGAGGCGCAGAAACTGCTCAACGATTTCCGGAGAACTGAGATTACGCGAGAAGCCCAGCGATCCGGTCTTGCAGAACACACAGGCAACCGGACAGCCTACCTGCGTAGAAAGACAGGCAGTCTTGCGACCTTTGTCGTCGCTTAACAGTACCGCCTCGATCCGCGTATCGTCCTGAAGACTGAGTTGTAGCTTAACCGTGCCGTCGCTGTCTTCAAGGCGCTGTGAGACTATCGTTGAATAGAGCGAGAAACGATTTGCCAAGTCCTGCCGTAACGGGACTGCGAGGTCAGTCATAGCCTCAAACGAGGAAGCACCCCGTGCCAGCCAGTGAAACACCTGTCTGGCACGAAAAGCCGGAAGCGGTTGCAGTACGTTCTGTAGTTCCGCGAGGGAAAGCCCCGCCAGTGTGCGCCTGATCACGATTTTAGTTGCTCAAGACGCTCAATAATTGGACTGTTTCTGATTCCAAAGCGCTGAAATTCCTCAAGCGTCTCAATAGCGTTATCGGTTTCACCCTTTTTGATATAACAATCAGCCATCTCAAGGTAAAAACGGTGGTTGCGCGGCGCCTGCCGGATGAGCCGATGGAGCGAGGCGATGGCTTCCTCATGTTTGCCTTGATTTCTGGCCACCAGCGCCAAGCCCAGTACGGCGTAGGTATCAAACTCAATATTCAGAGCGCGCTCGTAATACTCAATTGCCCGCTCATGATCGCCCTGATTCCGGTAAGCGTCACCAGCGCGGGTCAGGATCACCTTGTTACGAGGGTCTTGCTCAAGGATGCGGTTCCAATACTCAAGAGAACGATTTTGCTGGTTAAGGCCCCGGTAACAATCGGCAAGGCCAAAGAGAGCGTAGAAGTTGTACGGATCGCGGCGCAATGCCTTGTCAAAATAGGTGATACCTTCTGTGAAGGTCTTGAGCTTGCGGTGGCAATTCCCGATGGAGGTGAGTACACGGATGTCCACATTGTCCAGATCGAACTCAAGCATCTTTTCCCAGTAAAAAAGCGCGTTGCGGTATTCCTTGAAATCGTAATGGAGATGCCCAAGACCAATGATGGCGTAGGGATTTCTTTCTTCCATAGCAAGTACTCGAAGGTACATTGCCTTTGAGCGCCTGAAATCATGTACCTTACGGTAAGCGTCGGCTATCCGCGTAAGCACGGTGATGTTCTTGTCGTCGTGGTGAAGATACTGCTCCCAAATTTCGATGGCTTTGCGGTACTGGTTGAGCATCTTGTAGCAGTCGGCAAGGCCAAAGAGGGTGTAGTTGTTCCCCGGATGGCTATTCAGACAGCGCTGGTAATAGTTCACCGCCTCCTGAAACGCGCCCCATTTGCGGAAAGCGTCGCCCATACCCACCAGAGCGTAGCTGTTATTCTTGTCAAGCGTCAGAATTTTGTTAAAACACTCTATGGCGTCTGAGATTCGTTTCTCTTTCAGATACTGATACCCCTTTTTTGACCATTCTGACATTTCCGCTAGCAGGTCCCGCTCTGAGTTTGATATAGATAAAGGGGCGTTTACGTTAAAATCATCGATCTTTCTCTGTGTGCGCTCATTATTCATGGGGAGCGTCCTCTTTATGTAATAGATTTTGTATGATCGCTGCCAATTGCATGGTGAGTTCATCAAATTTTTTACGATCCGGCGCGATCTGATACATGCGGAGGGCATCCATGTAGCGTCCTTGTTTCTTGTAGGCGTCGCCGACTCGACTCAGGCCATCTGAATAGCCAGTGGTCTGAAAAATTTTTCGCGCATTCTCAATATTTTCAGCGATACCTGAGTTAAATAAAACATTACCCTTGCGGTTGAGCGCGGCTTTCTGCGCCGCGTCAAGCGAGGGTGGTTTAGCGGTAGTTTTGGCAAACACGGGCCTACTGTCCCGCAGACCCACGCTCTCTTTTTCAAAGCGTTCAAAGATTTTTTGGTAATCCATATCCGAACCTTGCTTGTAATTAAATTATTAGTATTATTTCTTTTTTTTATAAAACTAGCAACAAGAATCATGCTTGAAAATCATGCATAAATGAAAAAGTCAACTACAGAACGTCCATACTTTTTTGACTGTTCCAGTCTCAGTTTCTCTAGGATGCCGGGAGTTTCTTCGCTGGGGCGGTGTATAAGCAGGCGCGAACCTTCAGCCATAAGGGGCGCTGCGGCAATGGCTTTGACCAGCTCCCATTTGAACTGATAGGGAAACGGTGGATCACAAAAGATGATGTTAAAAGGCGTTTTGGCGCGCTGGACATACAGCTCTACAGCCATAAAACGGCACTTGATACGAAGCGGAGCAATGGACACGTTTTCAAGCAGAGTCTTTCGTTTCAGCGGGTCCTTTTCCACAGCCTCAACCGGAAAGGCTCCGCGAGAAACTGCTTCCAGTGCAACGACACCGCTTCCTGAAAACAGGTCAAGGAAGGATAGGCCGCTAAGGTCTCCCAAGGTGGCAAAGACAGATTCTCTCATGCGATCCATGGCCGGCCTGATGACCCCCGCAGGTACTTTCACCTGTTGACCATGTAAGAGACCACCGGAGACCCGCATGGCTCAGCCGAGCAGACCCTTTAGTTCACGGGGGCCTACCAAAGGTTCGGTAACTATCGTGGAATTAACCGACGCATCAATGATTCGCTTGCGGGAAAGGCTCTGATTGCTTAAAAACACGATGCGCTCACGAAATGAAGGGAAGAGAGTGGCAGAAATGTTGCCTGAACCATTCAGAAACAGAGAGAGTACCTGCGAAAACTGCCACTCGATCTCGGAAAGGTTATCAAACTGCTCGTCCCGTTCGATGAGATAGGCATTTTCAGAGAGATTCTTGAGAAGAGTTGCGAGGGTAGTGTCAATAAAGTCAATATCCTCAAGCGTTTTCTTCAGGAACAGCTCTGTATCGGTTTCCAACAGGAGCAAGTCCCGAATCATGCGTACCCTCATGCTAAGGATAAAAATGTTATCTTCAAAGTTGATCTTTTTTTTCATTTACTTTCTTCCATGAAATAGGGTAATACCGTTGTGTTTGCCCTTTGCCCTTTACTATCGGCGTGGGGGTGTCTAATCTTGACCATGCCCAGCCGCCACCGAACCTTGACGCTCGTCCACTCTCTCTATACTATCAGTATACACCTCTTTGTCCGCTATATGGCGGACCATTTTTATAGTCCGTAAGGAGGACACAATGCGTCAGTATGAACTGACGGTCATCTTCCCATTGGAAGATGACCAACACAAGGCAGGCCGGGAACAGGTTCTAGCCGACTTGGCTAATCACGGGGCTGAGCTCGTGAAGACCGATGAACTCGGGGACCGGGAACTCGCGTATGAGATTAAAAAACGAAGGCGTGGCAGGTATGTGCTTTTCACGCTTCGTCTTGACCCGGCAAAGGTTACGGTTCTGGATCGGGTTTTTAAACTCAATGCCAATCTGGTCAAGTATCTCTTCGTGAAGATCGAGGATTAGGAGGCGCTATGACGGATCTCAATCACGTTGTCCTGATAGGGAGACTGACCCGTGACGCGGAGCTTAAATACACTGCCAACGGGCAGGCTGTTTGTAAGTTTTCTATCGCGGTGAATCGGCGACGTAAGAATGGCGATCAATGGGTCGATGATCCCAACTTCTTCGACATTGTTGTCTGGGGTAGGCTGGGCGAAACCCTTAACCAGTACCTCATCAAAGGCAAACTCGTGGGTATTGATGGCGAACTTAGGCAGGATCGCTGGGAGCAGGATGGTCAGAACCGTTCCAAGGTCGAGATTGTGGCAAACAATCTCCAGCTTCTCGGCAGCAATCCGTTAGGCGTCGGCACGGGTTCGAGTGGCGGAGCCGTGCCAACCTCGTCATCTTATGGGCAGGGTCCATATCAGGAGCGCCGGAATGAAAGTCCTTATCAGGGACCGCCGGTACGTGAACCACTGGGAAACAACGGCGATAGCTTTGCCGATGATATTCCTTTTTAGCAATGATGCGCTGTAAGGCGTTTCATGCGACAAGACCGTTTATTTAAGGAGAAAAAATATGTCTGATGAGAGATATGTTGAAAATGAGCGAAGTGAGCGCCCGTTCCGGCAGGATCGAGGCGTGGATATGGATGGGCGGGACAGCGATGAGCGGGGGACCCGTAACGGCGCGCCGGGCGGAAAAGGCAAGGTCTTCTTCAAAAAAAAGGTCTGTAAGTTCTGCCTCCAAAAGTTCAAAATAGACTACAAGGATGCGGATACCCTGCGCCGGTCTATCACCGAGCGGGGAAAAATCTTACCGCGCCGCATCACCGGCACGTGCGCCAAGCATCAGCGGGCGCTGGCGCTGGCCATCAAACGCGCCAGAATCCTCGCGCTTCTTCCATTCGTCGCCGAATAAGCATAAGCCGCCATGTTCACTCGTGAGTCGTCAAGCGATATAGCATGGGTTCCGGCGCTGGTATGCGCCACGCTCTGCGTGTTTTTCATGCGGAGCGGGCTTCTGGCGTTTTTCTTTCTCGCGCCGCTTGGGTTTATGGCCTATGGGTATAATCCGGTGTCAGCGTGGCTCTGCGCTTTGGCCGCCATACTCGGCAACGGATTCTGTCTCGCGCTCTTTTCGTTGCAGATCGCGGCGATGTTCCCGTGGTGGGACTGTATCTATTTCACTGTTCTGGCCATACTATTCACCGCGATGGCGTCGCCTATGGCTCACTGGGCGCGGATACGAGAGGCGTACCGTTTCGTTATTGTCAGCGGGCTGGGCGCTGTGCTGTTCTTGTTGTTTATGAACATTGAAGCGTCCGGCTTTCACGAAGTTATCAGTATTCAGGCGGAACTCTTGCGGGAACTGACTCTGACGCAAGCCGGAACCGATGTGGTACAGCTCTCCATGCTTGAGCAATACCTCACGCCAGAGACGCTGATAAGCCTGCTTGACTTCGTGGGGCTGCGTGGCGGGGCGCTTGTTTCCTGCTTTCTGATCTTTTTGGTGAGCCGCCAGTTAAGCCTTGTGTTTACCCGGCTTATCCGCCACAAGGCGCGGGGAAACCTGATTCACTTTCATGTGGACAGCCAGCTTATCTGGGTGCTGTCCGTGTCTCTGCTGGCGGCGCTAGCCGGGAGCTTTTTCACGTTCATACCGCTTGAAATCACTGGCTGGAATCTGCTCGTGGCGTGCGCTCTGCTGTATCTGGCTCAGGGCGCCGGGATTTTCTTTCACTTTTTTATGACGCTGAGAGCTTTGCCGTTGTTTCTACGCATAGCGGCGTATGTGTTGATTGTATTTTTAATTCTCAGTCCAGGCGTTAATATGCTTGTTCTGGCGGCGCTACTCTTGCTGGGTATTGCTGAAAACTGGGTGCCATTTCGGGCGCTAAATCTAAGCGGACCTTCCTCTACTCCGGAGAAGTAAGCGCGTGTTCGTGTTTTATGTCCGCTAAATCTTTATAGGAGCTTGTTTTTATGAAAGTTATTTTAAACAAAGACCTTGCCCAGCTGGGCGAGGAAGGTGATGTGAAGGAAGTCGCTAGGGGTTATGCCCGCAACTACCTTTTCCCACGCGGCATCGCGTTTCCCTACACGGAGCGCGTTATCAAACAGTTTGAGGCGCGCAAGGGTGAAATCGATGCCCGTAAGCAGGAAAAACGCAAGGACGCCGCCAGTATTCGTGAAAAACTGGAGGCGCTGAACCTGCTGATCACTATGCCGGCTGGCGCAAACGGAAAACTCTATGGCGCGGTAACAAGCCAGACCATAGCCGACGAGCTTACCAAGCAGGGCTTCCCTATCGAGCGAAAACGCATTGAGCTTACCGGCAACAGCTTCAAAAGCGTGGGCAAGTACAAGGTTTCGGTAAAGCTCTACGAGAGCGCCGCCGCTGAAGTGAGCGTTACGGTTCAAGCGCAGGAAGTGAAAACTGAAACCAAGCCCGAAGCCGCGCGTCCCAACCGTCGCCGCCGCCGCTCGGAAGAAGCGCCCGCCCCTGCCAATGCCGTACCCGTACCTGAACAGACCTCGCCCGCTGATGCGGCGCCTGTTCAGGCGGAGGAAGCGGTTCCTGTTACCGAGTAGCTTTTATCAGTATGGCCAACGCGGACATCAGGAATAACATTCCTCCCCACGACGATATGGCGGAGCAGGCGACTCTCGGCGCGCTACTCATGGACAAAGACGCCATAACAACGGCCATACAGTACCTTCGTCCCGACGATTTTTATTCCAATGCCAACGGTAAGGTGTATGAAGCGATTCAGAACCTTACCGACAAGGGCCTTGAGGCTGACATTCTCACCGTAAGTGAGGAACTGCGGCAAAACGGGAAACTTGATGAAGCGGGAGGTCCGGCGTATGTGGCCTCCCTCACCAATATCGTGCCGTCAAGCGCCAACATCGAATACTACGCCCAGACCGTGCAGGGGTATTCGCTCAGACGCGCCCTGATTCGTGTGTCCCGTGACGTGATCGCCCAGTCCTTTGATGAATCACTTGAGGCTCGTATCCTTCTTGAGGAAACCCAGCAGAAGATTTTTGAGTTAAGCGACAAGCGGCAAACCTTTTCATTCCGGGACATCAAAGTTATTGTTCAAGAAACTTCGGATTTCATTGAGCGCCTGTATAAATCCAAACAGGAGTATACCGGTATCCCCTCTGGTTTTGAGGAACTTGACAAGCTCACCTCTGGCTTTCAGCCTTCGGAGCTTATCATCATTGGGGCGCGGCCTTCCATGGGCAAGACCGCGTTTGCTCTGAACATGGCAGCCAACATCGCTATTCACAACCAGCACGGCAATATCCCTACGGCTTTCTTTACACTGGAAATGTCAGACATATCTCTCATGCTCCGCATCATCTCAAGCGAAGCCATGATCGACGCCAACAAAATCAGAACCGGCTTCATTGAGAGAACCGATTACTTCCAGCTTCAGGAAGCCATGTCGCATATCTATGAAGCCCCGCTCTACATCGTTGATATGCCAAACATGAAACTCCTTGACCTTCGGGCAATGGCGCGGCGACTCCGCGCTCAGGAAAAGGTGGAAATCATCTTCATCGACTATCTCACGCTCATCAGCTCTGAAAATTATAAGCTCCCGCGCCACGAGCAGATAGCCGAAGTTTCCCGTTCCCTGAAAAGTCTGGCGCGGGAACTGCATATTCCCATTGTGGTTCTTTCCCAGCTTACGCGGGAGGCGGAACGGGAGCGGCCAAATCTTGCAAACATACGCGAATCAGGTTCCATTGAACAGGACGCTGACGTGGTTATGCTTATCCATCGCTCGCGGGAAGCCGACAAGACTCCAGAGGAGCGGGAACAGGCGCGTCAACAGGGGAGCGAAACCGAAATTATTCTAGCAAAACAGCGAAACGGACCCGTGGGGAGAATTTCGCTCCTTTTCCTTTCAAAGTTCGCAAAATTCGTCAATATAGAAAGGGGGAATAACACTAATAATCCGATTTAATAAAAGAAGAGGTTTTTATGGCTTTAACTGATAAGTATGACTTTGAGTTTCTGGTAAATGAGGCGGAAAAGTTGGTGTTCGACGAACTTGAGAAACAGTTCAAAACGTATGAAGGTGAGCTTTGTCTCTGTAACGACTGTGTAGCGGATATGGCCGCCTTTGCCCTGAACGCAATGAAACCCATGTACCACTATTCGCTAATAGGTTCCCTTTACGCAAACCATGCCCTCTCCGACGAGGAGCTTGCCTTGCAGGTTCAGGAGGTAGTTTCAAACGCGATTGAGCGGGTGCGGGAGAATCCCTCGCACGGGTAATACTTTTGGACAGGTGGACAGATGTAGCTGCATCTGAGTTAGATGTAGTTACATCTGAGATGGATGTGGCTACATCTGAGGCAAATGTAGCTACATCTGAGATGGATGTAGTTACATCTAGGTTGGATGTGGCTACATCTGAGATGGATGTAGTTACATCCGAGGCAAATGTAGCTACATCTGAGTTGGATGTAGTTACATCTAGGTTGGATGTAGTTACATCTGGGGCAAATGTAGTTATTGAT
>JAITFA010000138.1 GCA_031281685.1 Treponema sp.
CCACGCTCAAGCGCGACCAGACCCGTGCGGGCGAGTTCCATGATACCGTGGGGACGTAGCAGCAGCAACAGACCGTCGAGTTTCTCGATGTCGCCGGTTGCCTCAAGGGTAATGGTGGAAGGGGAAACGTCAATAATACGGGAACGGAAGATGTCGGCGATTTCGAGGACAACAGCGCGGGTCTGCTCAGTGGCGTTGACTTTGACCAGCATAATTTCGCGGCGGATACAGGAACCGCTCTGCAATTCCCGTACGGCAATCACGTCTACAAGTTTACTCAGTTGCTTCGTGATCTGCTCAAGAGCGGCGTCGTCGCCGGAAACGGCAATGGTCATACGGGAGATTAACTTGTCCTCGGTTTCCCCGACGGTAAGGCTGTCAATGTTAAACCCCCGCCTGCTGAACAGCCCTGACACACGGCTGAGGGTGCCTGCGCGGTTCTCCACCAGCGCGGATACGATGTGCTGTTTCATGATTGTGAAGTTTACTTTGAGACAGGGTTAAAGTACAAGGGGGTTTTGGTATGAGTCCCTATCATTCAGGGGATTCGCTAAACCCAGCGATACCTTGATTTTTCCGCGCCAATGGTAGTTGCCGCGCCGTGTCCTGAATAAACAACGGTACTTTCTTTTATAGACCCGCTGTTGTCGCCTATGCAGAGCCGTTTGAGGCTGGCGGCAAGAGCTTGGGCGTTACCACCGGGAAGATCAATGCGGCCAAAGCCCTCCATGAACAGCGTGTCCCCACTGAACAGAATCCCAGCCGCCTCGTCATAGAAGCCAACGGAGCCGGGACTGTGTCCGGGGAGATGAAGTACCCGCAGAGAGCCTATGCAATCACCCTCAACAAGCAGGCGCGTTGCTTGCGGCATATTTTCCCAAAGCGCGTCAACGTAGGCGCTGTTCCCTGTAACCGCGATAAAGCTTTGCCTGTGAACCTGCCGCGCCTGCGGGCCAAGGTACGCCGCGTCAGCCTCATGGATGGCAACTTCCGGCTTACCGTCGTAATGGGCAAGAAGCGCGGGCAAGGCGGCTAGATGGTCAAAGTGTCCGTGGGTGAACAGGATGTATCGGGGATACCAGCGCAGGCTGTTAAGCCGCGTGATGATGACACCAGCATCGGCCCCTGGGTCAATGACTACGCAGGGACAGAGCGGCGTGTCTGGCACTGGTTCCAGCGGGTACAAGTAGCAGTTGGTGGCAAGCGCTCCCACCACAAGCGTTTCAGGCAATTTATTTTGCATGGCGATTTTTCCCTCTTACAGTGGGATTTAATACCCGCCCTTTGAGATGTAAAACCAGAGGGGCGGAGAATTTGTTCCCTCGCGTACTATATGATTTCAAGGAGGAATCTACAATACCCCGCCGTTCCCGCATACTCTGTATACGGGAGTTACATTCGCCTCAGATGTAGTTACATCTGTCCTAAATGTAGCTACATCCATCCCAGATGTAACTACATCCGTCCCAAATGTAGCTACATCTACCTCAGATGTAGTTATATCCGTCCCAAATGTAGCTACATCTACCTCAGGTGTAGCTACATCCATCTCAAATGTAGTTACATTTACCTTAGATGTAGTTACATCCGTCCCAAATGTAACTACATCTAAGTTAGATGTAGTTACATTCGCCTCACTTGTAGCTACATCTAACTTAGATGTAGCTAATCCAACCCAGATGTAGCTGCATCCGCCTCGCCTGTAACTATGTCCAGCTCAATGGAGGTTTTTATTTTAAAAATCATAAAACCGCTTGACGTTTTTGAAACAACTTATTAGTATTAGAACATCAACGCAAGGTAGAGCAGTTGGCAGCTCGTCGGGCTCATAACCCGGAGGTCAGAGGTTCGAGTCCTCTCCTTGCTATAATACAAAGGCAGTCTTGCGGGACTGCCTTTTTTTTGATACGCGGCAAACGCCTATCATCCAGCAGGGGGAACTATGTTAGATAAGTTAACTCAAAAAATTTCTGATGCTTTCCGTTTTATTTCCGGTAAGTCAAGCATCACGGAGAAAAACATCGACGACGCGGTTGAGGCGATCAAGATGGCGCTCCTTGAGGCTGACGTTAATCTCCGCGTGGTTCGCCGCTTCATCAACGCCACAGTGGAAGAAGCCAAAGGCGAGCGGGTACTGCGATCGGTAGATCCGGGGCAGCAGTTCATCAAGATTGTTCACGACAAACTTGTGGCTTTCCTCGGGGATACGCGGCAGGAACTGCGGCTCAAAGGCCCGGATACCATATCCTGTATCCTTATGCTTGGTTTACAAGGATCAGGCAAGACGACCAGTTCCGCGAAGCTGGCGTTGCGGCTCAAAAAAGAAGGCCGGAAACCTCTGCTCGTGGCCTGTGACCTTGTGCGACCGGCGGCCATTGAGCAGCTTGTCATACTGGGGAAACAGGTCAATGTGCCGGTATACAAGCATGATGGCGCGAAAGACAGTGTTGCAGTCTATAAAGAGGCGCTTGCCTGGGCGCGGCAGAACCTTATCAACACCATGATCATTGACACCACAGGCCGGCTCCAGATCGATGAACCCATGATGCAGGAGCTTTCCCGCCTCAAAGACGCCTCCAATCCCGACGAGTTACTGCTTGTGGCTGATTCCATGACCGGACAATCAGCGGTGGATATTGCCAAGGTCTTTGACGAGAGGATCGGGCTGAGCGGCGTGGTGCTGACCAAGTTTGACTCAGACACCCGCGGCGGGGCGGCGCTTTCGCTCAAGACCATCACCGGCAAGCCGCTCAAGTTCGTGGGAACCGGTGAAAAACCTGAAGACTTTGAGCCGTTCCACCCTGACCGTATCGCTGGCCGCATATTGGGTATGGGCGATGTGGTGAGCTTGGTAGAAAAGGCGCAGGCGGTCATTGATCAGAAAGAGGCGGAGGAACTTGCCAACAAGATGGAGAAGGAGACCTTTACGCTTGAGGACTGGCTTTCCCAGCTCCGCTCGGTAAAGAAGATGGGTTCCCTTCAATCTATGCTTGACATGATTCCGGGCATGGCTGGCCAGATCAGTGAGGATGACATTAACAAGGAAGACCTCAAGGGTCAGGAAGCCATACTCTCCTCAATGACCAAGAAAGAGCGGGCGAACCACCTCATCATTGGACCGTCCCGCAGAACCCGCATTGCCCGCGGTTCCGGGACTTCGGTGGCTGAAGTAGCCCGCCTGCTCAAGAAGTTTGAGAAGATGCGCGTCATGATGAAGAAGATGTCCAAGATGAGCCGCAATCCGGCTGCGGCCCAGTCTATAATGGCGCGAATGGGAAAACGCTAGTATGAGGCGGGCCAGCCTTCGCCTTTTCGTGGTTGTCTTTTTAGAGAAATAATACTAGTCTTTTCCAATAGGAGGCCGTATGACGAGAAGTCAGTCCATTCTATTGAGACTTATTTTATTTGTTTTGGGTGCGAGTATTATCACACTCATCTTTTTTCTTTCAACGAAAAATACGGAACCGAGTATGGTCAGTCGGTTCACATGGATATCCGTATCGCTCATGTATCTGGTCTTGTGTTCTCCCTTGGTGTTTTTTTCCCTTGTGGGAAGGGTCGGCTCTTTTGCCATGCTTCTTCTGGGAATTGGCCTGTATATCATTTTAAGCATTGTGTTGGTGATACTCACGAATGTCGGTATCGTGGCGGAGATTGGCATTGCGCTTATCGCGCAGGCGATTCTGTTTGTCTCCTTTGCGGTTCTAGTATATATTGCCTACTTTGGTGGTTCCGGCAACAGTCAGGCCGAGCGTTTTGCCTCGATTAAGAAACTACAATCGCTGGCTGCGGCACTGACCCTGAAGATTTCAGACCTGCCTAGCGAATACAGCACAGTACATAAGACCCTTAACCAGATAATCGAGGATTTACGCTATCTGACCCCGCTTAAAAGTAAACGAAGCATGGAACTGGAAGAGAGAATCGTGGAAAGTCTGCATATCATGGGGCAATACTGTGATTTAGCGATGCTAGGAGGGAGCGCTTCGGCCTTTGAGCGTGAGGTAAAGAACCTTCAGGCATTGGTGCGTCAACGAAAAGCGCTTTAGGAACCGAGTACGCGGGAGGACAGCCTGTAATAAGGCCGCCCATCCGCGCTGTACCGTGCTTATACGTTAACTTTTTTAGTAACTCTGTCGCTTTTCAGACAGCGCGCACATACTTTGATCGTCAGGGTTGTGCCGTCAACCTCAGTCTTTACCTTGATGAGGTTAGGCCGCCATACGCGGCGGGTACGGTGTAAGCTGTGGCTCACCTTGTTTCCAGTGATAGTGTGTTTTCCGCAGATATCGCAAGTTCGTGACATAGTTTCCCTCCTTAAAATTGTTTGTTTATTTGTTTCAATCCACGCGCTCGCATGAGCGCGACCCAGCGCCTTCATTGAAGGTTTTCCCATCGTAACGAAAACCAGCAACTCGCGCAAGCACTTAGGCATCATAGCCATGCGGAACGGTTGACGTTAGAGATACCGCTTGGGTTTCCCACCCAGAATCTGCGCGAACAGTTCAATGTATATCTTGGCTGGACTGGCAGCGATCTTTGTCAATAGCACTTCCTCAACCTGAAAGAAGCCCACTTCACTCGACATGTGTATCTCAATGCGTATGGGTTTCTCCTCGCCCCTTAAAAGCCGAACGTCTTCGATGGAGTTGGCGGAATACTTGTGGATATCACCTACTTTGGGCGCTTCGGCACGCGCCATGGGGATACGCGCACGTCCTTTGGTCATGTCACAGCCATCGGCAATGAGGATCAAGCCGGCTTCTAGGGAATGAATCGTGCGGCTACCCATGTGTCCGCTGATGCCTTCCAGCGCCAGCGACTGGATCATGACCCGCTTCTGGGTTTCAGAGGCATAAACCTGCTTAAGGATTCGCTCAAGAATCGGGTACGCCATATACGCGCTGTGGATTTCGTGATCATGGCGGCTTACGGTCATGCCTATGTCATGGAGAAAGGCGGCAAGGAGAATGGCAATGAGGCTGTCCTCAAAAACGCCGCTCTCCTCTTTTTCCACACTGGTACGGATTCCCGCGTTCCGCAAAAGTCCCAGCATGAGCAGGGCGTTCACCGACACGGTACGCATGTGTACTGGCCCGTGGTCATTGTAGCCAAGTCGTACGATAGATACCGTATTGGCGTATTCCTGCATAGCTTGAATCTCATCATCACCAATGATGAGACACGCCGCTTCCTCAGCCTTGCCGGAAAGCTTTAGCTCCCTGATAAGCTCAATGATTCGATTATCGAGATTGTGTTCCTTTTGTGATCGCATAACTCACTATAACTTACTGGTACATAATAAGATAGGGACGTGGATTGAGTTCCATCACTCGTTGAGGCTCGAATACGGGTCTGTCAACGTTGGAAGTCGTGCTTGAGGGAAGAAATATCTTGAACGCTTTAACCGGTATATTGGTCGCGTTGGCATTCTCAAGGTAGGTGCCGAGTTTCTGATTGGCGGTTCCCCAGCCATCGGCGCAATGCACAAGGCGTACCCGCTCAAAATTACTTCTGATCCGCTCCCGGTTCTGAATCATCAGCGGCTTAAACTGGTGAATCACAAGCATACGTTCACCGGGGAGATTGTTCTTGATAAGATAATTTTCCATCTCCTGCTGTACCTGATTAACTTCTTCAGCCCGTACAAACCCGATCTCTTCCATAGGTCGCGTAGTGCGCCATTCAGGATCAAGCGCCAGATGCACATTCGGATACTGCAACCAGGGCAAGAGGAATCGTATGGCCTCAAGGGGCGTGTACTTGCCGATCTGGTGGTCAAGGAACACGAGCATATTGTGTTCAAGGGCATAGTTGATGTAGCGCATGACATTCTCGTCTCCCATGCGGCCAATCTCTCCGGCAGGCCACACGGTTCCATAGATGAGATAGAATGCTGTAAGCACACCCCGACCCCCGTTCACAGCCCGGTACTGCTCGGCATACTCAGCCAGTTGCCGGTTAACCTCTTCTATGGGGTAACGCCCCAGAATACCCATAAGCCGTGAGTTCGGGTGTCCATAGTACGCGATAATGTCGTTGTTAAGGAGCAGGGAGAAATCTCCGCTCTGAACCTCGCTCTGTTCGGGAACCCAGTACGGCTTGGCCGCCTCCTGATTTTTGAAGGCTGAAAGGGTTTCGGTCAAAAAAAGCGAAGGGAAAATCCAAGCGCCGACACTCGGAGTCGCCGCCTTATCATGTGTTATTGAAGTACCTGGTGTTACCTGAGCATTCATAAGACAAGGAATGATAGGGAATGCCAGACAAAACGCTATAACTATTCGTAACATTGTTTCACTATCGACAAAAAAGAGGGGAAAATAAAGCCCCGCCGCGTCAGGTACAGCGGATGACAGCCGCTACTATTGCGGTCTCAGTTCACCATGCGGCGCTTGCTATTCATCAACCGTGAGAATGTCATAAGGGTCGTCACCCAGGCGGCGGTGCTGAATGGCTTCCAGCAGGTGAACGGTCTGGATACAATCCGCGGCCTCAAGATCAGCGATGGTTCTGGCGACACGCAGGATACCGTGAAAAGCGCGTCCTGAGAAACCGAGCTTGGCCGATGCGGTCTGAAAGGCTTTTTTCGCGTTATCGCTCAACGTGCAGTGCTTTTCGATCAGGGCAACCGGCATACGGGCGTTACGGCGCGTATCACAAACAGTATAAGCCGTGGACTCGGTGTTTGCGCCGCGAATGGTGGTCTTGAAGCGTTGGCGCTGTATGGCTACAGCCCGCATAACCCGTTCCCGTATGCGTGCGCTTGGTTCTTCGGCGCTGCCGCTCATGCGGGTAAGACCAGGGTTACTCACCGCCACTCGTAGTTCCATGCGGTCAAGTAAGGCTGCGCCGAACTTGCGCCAGTAACGATGAATCTCTTCCGGTGAGCAGAAGCAGGAGGCTGCGTTCAAGCCGGAAAGTTCCGTTGAGCCGTCAGAAATAGATGAAGAAGTATGCATACCGAGCCTGCCGCAGGGACAGGGATTGGCGGCCAAAAGCAGTTGGAACTCAGCCGGCAGGCGAACCGGCCCTTCGGCGCGGGAAATGCTGATAACCCGATCCTCAAGCGGTTCACGCAACGCCTGAAG
>JAITFA010000140.1 GCA_031281685.1 Treponema sp.
CTCCGGCGCGGTTGATAACGGCGATACGCGAGCGTGTCCCTCCGCCGTCAATACCGAAAAAATAATTTTTCATAAGGATTTATTTTTTTCTATCCTCTTTATCTTTATCTTTATCTTCGTCATCCTCGCCGCTTGTTTTCGCGGGCTTCTTCTCTTTGCTGGGTTTAAGTTTGACTCCTTTTCGTACAGGCGGGAGAGCGCCTTTACGCTTGCGAAAACGCGCCGCATAGGAAACCAGCGCAATATACAGAATCGCCGCAACCACAACCGCGATTACTTGCCACGAAGTCAGGACAGTTTTTAGAAAATCTTTCAATTCTTCGGAAATCATGGGCTTATTCTAAGGGAATAACGTTAAATTCGCAAGCGTACATGCTAAGACTTATCCATGAAAGGGCTTCGCAACTGATTTGCGGAGCGTTTGCTCCATTCGCCTGCTTCAGGGTGAAGGCTCAAAAGCGTCCAGAGCCGCCGTCCGAGAACCGGCTTTCCATCAGCATAGAGCGCGGCTGCAAAGTAGTAGATTGTCTTAAAGTATTCGCAGTCCGCCATATATGCCGCGAGAACCGGATAACGGTTAGCGTCAGTGATGAGGGCGTCCAGCGTACTAAAGGCAAAATCGTACTGGTGGCGGATAAGTTCCTGAATCAGGATCGTATTCTGGTTCAGGAACGCGATCATAAGGTGTTCAGCCGCCGGACTAAGCCGGCCCGCGGCATAACATTCGGGCTTGGGCGCTTCTGTAGCGTAGTAATACATGCCCAAGAGCCGGTATGCCCGTTCTGTTGTGTTATTATGCCGGTAAATCGCCACAAGCCGGTTAATGCCGCTCTCGGTCAGTATTCTGGCCATGGCGATCAAGGTAGTGGCGGGACCTGAATACAGGGAATCCTGCGCGAGTATCTCCCTGGCCCGCGCTTCCATCTCGCCGTATTCCTGCCTGATCTTGAGAAGTTCCACTATTTTATAAAGGATATCCGTATCAAACGCGGGGTTTTCAAGAAAAGCCCGCTGTTCATGGGCTTTCTTGTACTGCTCAAGGGCTACTCCAAGCTCGCCTTCCATGCGATAGGTCTCACCGATCCAGTATTCGACTTCAGGAAACATCTTCAAACGGTCAAGTTCCTCAAGTACCCTATTAGCCGACCCGTTGATGGTTGCTTTGGACACGCGATAATACACTTCCTCAAGCGCGGCGGCGGCGTTTACATGATAGCGTTCAGTTATGTACGGCTCGATAAGTTCAAGCGAATCCCCCATGCGGCGCACTTCCGGGATTGAAAGCAGGGTGATCATATCGTCTTTCATGCGGGTATACATATCACGGCGATCCTGTCTCGCGTCCTGAAACGCCAGGAGCGCGTTTCCATAGTCTCCGTTACGAAAAAACTGTTTCCCCCGCTCAAAGCTGTACCAGTATGGCTGCTCGACCTGCCTCTGCGCCCACAGGGGCAAGCTATACAATAAAAGAAAAACGATAGGCATGACTTTTCTCATAACAATCACGGCGCGGAAACCCACGTCTTTAGACTGCGACCTAAACGAGGGCTGAAGCGCCGTCTACCGTTAGGCAGACCTCCTGGTAAAAAATAGTTCGTCTGTCCGAACTGCCAAGCGTCTGTCCGCTTTGTCTAATCCCTCGCGAGATAAGCTGGCTAAGATGTATTCCGCGTTTCAACATTGAGATTATCGGCAAATCATCCCCATGCGCGAAGGGGGTACGCTTATTCGCTGGGACACGGCTCCGCGCCCAGCGAATAGCCGCGCCTCTATTCCATGTTCAGCGTATGGCGCATAAGCCAGCCGCAGAGCCAGAAGTACAGCCCCGCAAACACTATTGCGATAGCTCCCTGTCCCAGCAGAAAGCCATACGCTGTCTGCGGGAGATGCGGTATAACAGCAAGGAGTATCTGTGCTTCAGCATACATTACCAGAATGTATGCGCCAAGCGCCGCTAATACGCGAAAGCGCGGCGGTATCTGACTGCCCAGCAGCACTGCGTAGATAAGGCATATCTGCTGAAACGCCGTGATCAGCGTTACCAGCGCCCCGAGCAAAATCACAGTGATACGGTTATGGTTCTGGTAGGTAAAGTATTGTAGCAACTCGGACAGCACCTCCTTAAAATGGGACCAGTCCAGTACGCCAATGATCAGTATTGAAAGTATAAGCGCAAGCCCGCTTATGACGAGCGACACAAGCGCGGTAAGCGCCTTTGACACCAGCAGCTGCCACTTTGTTACCGGCAGGGTGAACATCAGATAGCCTTCGTCTTTAAGCAGGTTATCCCGGAAGCGCTGGATAAACATGATGACGTTCATGGTTAAAACCACGACCATCGCAATGCACCAGATTATAAGCAAAAGCGGAGTCTCCGAGGTGGAATCCGCCGTCACCCAGTCTTGACTAAGACCGGCAAGTAACGACAGCGCCATCAATGCCAGATAGAATGGCAGCATGGTTCGCAGAAACGCCTTGAAGTCATACTTGAGCAATTTTCCTAGCATTTAAAAACCTCCCGGAAAAGCATATCAATGGACATGCCCTTTTGTGAGCGGATGTCATCAGCCGCGCCGCTCAAAATCACTTTTCCTTCCTTTAGAAATATGATGTCGTCAAGGATGCGCTCCACATCCTGAATCAGGTGTGTGGATATGAGTAAGGCGGCGTCCTCGCTGTAGTTGTTGAGGATGGTGTTGATGATGTAGTCCCGCGCCGCTGGATCAACGCCGCCAATAGGCTCGTCAAGCAGGTAAAGCCGCGCCTTTCTCGCCATTACCAGCACAAGCTGGATTTTTTCACGATTGCCCTTAGACAGGGTTTTGAAGCGCTTGTTCAGGTCAATCCCTAGGTTAGCGAGCATGGTTTCGGCGGTGTTGCGCCGGAAGTCGGCGTAAAAGTCAGCATAGAACGCCATCAGGTCGCGTATCCGCGAGGAAGCGTCCAGGCAAACGCGATCCGGCAGGTATGAGACAATGGCTTTAGTTGCCGTCCCCACTTCGTTGCCATTGATAAGCAGGCTGCCGCTGGAAGGGCGTAGAAGCCCATTCACCAGCTTCAACAGGGTGGTTTTGCCACTGCCGTTTGGTCCCAGCAGTCCGATGATGCGCCCGCTGTAAAGGCTGAGGTTCACCTTGTCCAGCGCCACGGCGTCGCCATGCCCGTAGCGTTTGCTCAAGCCTCGACATTCCAGTATTGGGTCGTTCATAGTTCGCCTTCTTTTGCCGGCGCTGCTGACAAAGCTGATTGCGCTAAAGCGTGGGTGATCAGTTCGCGGGTTTCTTCCTCGCTGAAGCCCAGTGTCTTCATGGCATCAAGGAGCTTGTTGATCTGCTCCTCCGCCAGTTTTGAACGTAGTTCTCGAATCATGTTTTCGTCCTCCGTAACGAATTTGCCACTTGCCCGTTGGGTGGAGAGCAAGCCCTCCCGTTCCAGTTCGAGCAAGGCCCGCTGAACCGTGTTGGGGTTGACCATGTAAAAGGCGGCAAGGTCGCGTATGGAGTCTATCCTTGCTCCAGCCGCCAGCCGTCCCGACACAATCTGCCCTTTGATTTCATCCATCAATTGGGTATAGATGGGTGTAGTTGCTTGAAAGTTGAACAACTCATTGTTCCTCCTAACTGTATTGGTGCATTACTGTACTAATAGTATAATACAGTTGTGCATACAAAACGTCAAGAGGAATTGAAAAATTCGTGTTTATGTTTTGTCTTGAAACGCGGGACAATGCTGGCACCTGCGGTGAGGGGATTGTCCCGCCGCGCCGGAAACGGCAGTCAGCGCCGTGTTTTGAAATTTGGCGCCCGATGCCCTTGCGTTCCCTTTTCTAAGAGCTTGTATACAGACACCGCCCGTTGCTGTGGACATCCCCGCGAAAGCAGGTTCCTGCGGGTGTGGGATCACTATTTTTTACCGATGGCAAATTCCGTGGCCGACGCCCCGGGATTCATAGCGTAAAGGACGTGCAAGGGCTGATCGCCATGAACCGCCACCTTGCGTTACCAAGAAACAGGCGGCTTCATCAGTTCCCGCTTCTCACCCACTGCGCCTCAGTCCTTGGTAAACGTAACCCGCACCTGATTGGCGGACGCGCTGGCTGGCTTGGCAAGC
>JAITFA010000223.1 GCA_031281685.1 Treponema sp.
TGGAATCAGGTAATAAAGGTATTTGAGGAGTAACTCACTATGATGCGATCTTTGTTTGCGGGCGTATCAGGCTTGCAGAACCATCAGACTAGGATGGACGTGATTGGCAATAATATCGCCAATATCAATACTGTCGGCTTCAAAAAAGGCAGGGTCAACTTTCAGGATATGCTCTACCAGCAGCTTCAGGGCGCGTCGCGTCCTACCAACGAACTGGGCGGCGTGAACCCCCAGGAAGTGGGTCTTGGTATGTCTATTGCCACCATTGATACCGTACATTCTCAGGGCGCGTTCCAGTCCACAGGCGTCGGAACCGACCTCGCAGTTGAAGGTACGGGGTTCTTTGTACTCAAGGAAGGAGAGAATTTCTTCTATACCAGGGCGGGCGCTTTTAACCTTGACGCAGACGGCGTGTTGGTGAATCCGGCCAGCGGCATGAAGGTACAGGGCTGGATGGCGCAGGCTATAGGCGGACAGCAGATACTTGACGTTTCCCGTGATGTGGAAAACCTCACGATTCCGGTCGGCTCCAAAGACCCGGCGCGGGCAACCACCGAGGTTGACTTTGCCTGTAACCTTGATAAGCGTATGCCGGTGATTCCGGCTGAGGGCGCAACCCCGCTTCAGGTACGCGAAGGCACATGGACAACCCAGATTAAGGTGTATGACAGCTTTGGTCAGGAGCATACCTTGCAGGTAGAATTCACCCGCAGCCAAGACCCGGCTTTACCCAATCAATGGAACGCTAATGTTACTGTTGATCCTGAAGCGATTGACGCGGATGGCGCGAACCTGCGCGGAGCCACGATTGGACTTGGCGACGATGCGCCGGCAGTGGGCGGTCCTGCTAACTTCATCGTGAACTTCTCTAACACTGGTACGCTCTTAAGCGCGGTTGACGGCGCGGGAAACGAATCTGGCAACGAGGCGGGTGAGCGGGTCGTTATGAACGTGGCATACACCGTGCCAGACACCGACCCCGCTGCTGACGGCGCTCCGGTGCGGCAGACGTTTGCCCTGAACCTCGGTACGGTAGGCGGCTTTGTCAACTCAATCACCCAGTTTGCGGAAGCCAGTTCCTCCAAAGCCGTGTCTCAGGACGGTTATGTAATGGGCTATCTTGACAACTTCAAGATCGACTCAAGCGGCGTCATATCCGGCGAGTATTCCAACGGTACAAACCGCATCATTGGTCAGGTGGCGCTTGCCAGCTTCACCAATCAGGGCGGTCTTGAGAAGGCTGGCGACTCGACCTATCAGGTATCCAGCAACTCAGGCACGGCCAATATCGGCGCGTCCGGGATAGGAGGTAAGGGAAACATCGTCTCCGGTGTGCTGGAAATGTCTAACGTGGATATGTCCGAGTCATTCACCGACATGATCGTAACCCAGAGAGGCTTCCAAGCCAATTCGCGGACCATACAAACCGCGGACCAACTCCTACAGGAAGTCCTGAGCCTTAAGCGGTAGGGAAACGGTTAGAAAAAAATGGTAAAGGTAACACGGCTTGACGGCGTTGAATACTATATTAATCCTCATCAGATCGAGTATATTGAAATGAGACCTGATACGACGCTTCTGATGCTATCAGGAAAATACCTTGTAGTACGGGAACCGGTGCTGGTCGTCATTGAGCGTATTGTTGAATACCGCCGCCGCATCGGCGCCTTCAAAAATGAGGAGTAGTAAGGTATGAATATATCGACCCTTATTGGGCTTGTCGGCACGTTTGCTATGTGTCTTTTAGGTATTATTTCGGGGGGCGTTTCGGTAGTAATGTACGCCGATCTGCCGTCGTTCTTTATTACGATAGTAGGTTCCTATCTGGGGGTGCTAACGTTTTCCAGTATCGGCGACGCAGTTGGTATGTGGAGAACGTTTGGGCTGGCGTTCAAGACCCCGTCGTCAAATGAGAAAACGGTCATCACCAAGCTCCTTGCCTTTTCCGAAAAGGCAAGGCGCGAAGGATTGCTGGCGCTGGAAGAAGAACTGGAGGACCTTGATGACGAGTTTCTGAAAAAAGGAATGCGCCTGGTCGTGGACGGCACTGACGGCTCGGTTATCCGTACCCTTCTGGAACTTGACTTGGGGCAGATAGAGAGCAGGCACGACACCAAAATCGGCATAATTAACATGTGGGGAACACTGGCGCCCGGTCTGGGAATGTTAGGCACGGTCATCGGTCTTATCGCCATGTTAAATAACATTGAAGACAAGAGCGCCTTGGGTCCGAACATGGCTGTCGCGCTCATTACCACCTTGTACGGCGCCATGATCGCCAACCTTATATGTATCCCCATATCCGGCAAACTCAAAACCATTAGCGGCGACGAATCGCTGATTAAGGAAATGGAAATTGAGGGGATTCTCTCGATACAGGCTGGTGAAAACACCCGCGTTCTCGCCACTAAGCTCTTAACCTACCTTGATCCAATAAGCCGCGCCTCGGTTGAAAAAGAGATGGCAAGGGAATAGCAATGGCAAGGAAGAAGAAAGAATCCGAAGGCGTAAAGGGCGACTGGATCGTTACATACTCCGACATGGTAACACTCTTGCTGTGTTTCTTTGTCATGCTTTTTGACTCTAGCGAAGTTGTTCCCGGGGATCTTGCCTCTTTTATCTCTGCCTTCAACAACATCGGCCTGGGCGCGCAGAGCGGCGGGAACACGCTATCTGTGGGTAAGAGCGCTGACCTGGGAAATACGATTAACTCCCTGCCATCGACGGATCGCGGGAGTTCCTTGGGAACAGCGCTTCGCAAGGCAACGAGTATCTTCAACCCAGAAGTGAAGTCCAACAAGGTGAAAATAACGCAGGATGAGCGGGGTATTATCATCAGTCTCGCGTCGGACGCTTTTTTTGATACAGCGAGCGCAACCCTTAACATAGAGCAAACCAGAGAAACTTTGCTCAATCTGGTTAGTACGCTCAATTCGCCTGAAATTAGCAGGCGGAAGTTCAGGATAGAGGGACACACTGACACGGAGGCAACAGACCCCTTTGGGCCATGGCCGTCGAACTGGGAGCTTTCAACTGCCCGCGCCATAGCGGTTCTGCACTTTCTTATGGATCTTGGAGTCGAAGAAAGACGTTTTCAAGTGGCTGGATTTGCCGATACTGTATCAGTAGGTGATAACAGCACTCCCGAAGGTCGCGCTTATAATCGGCGGGTTGATGTTATTATTCTTGATGACGCGCATCTGTAGTATTGTATTTTATAGTATATAAATGGAGGTTGTATTATGTCTGAAGAACATCGAGCGGCTGCTAGTCCTGTCGAGGACGAGGCCGTAGAGGAAGCAGCTGGTTCTAAAAAGAAAAAAAATAATCTGCTCGAGATATTGCCTACCCTGTTAAAATTCGCCGCCATCGCGCTTGCCGCGTTTGTGGTTGTTGTTACCATATCGGTAATTACATACACTGTGCTGAACGGTAATAACTCTAAGGGACAGACGCTGATTCCTGAAAACTCGCCCTATGTCGGAACCAAGCCTCAGTATTCCTATTCAACCATAGTGGGAGTTGTGCGGTGTAACACCCGGGACGCGACTCCCTACTCGGTGGTAGTTGACGTGGCTATTGGCTATACGCTGAATGACTCGCAGGCGCAGACCGAGTTTACGGCGCGGCAGTTTGAACTGCGGGACTTTATACGCAACTATTTCAGTACCAAATACGCGGAAGATTTGAAGCCGGAAAAGGAGCCTCAGCTCAAACAGGAACTTATGGAACTGTTGAACGTCCGTATCCTTGATACTGCCAAGGCCAGAAACATCGTGTTTAATCAGTTAAGCGTGATGGAGATGTAACACCATGATGGCAGAGGTTCTCTCTCAGGATGAAATCGACCAGCTTCTCACCGCGATAAACTCGGAAAGCAGTGGCTCTGCCGTGGAGCAGTTTACGCCTTCACCCGAAACTCGCAAGGTCAAGATATATGATTTCAAACGGCCTGATAAATTTTCCAAAGAGCAGATTCGCACGGTTTCGATTATGCACGAAACGTTTGCGCGTCTGACTACCACCTCGTTGTCAGCAAACCTGCGGAGCATGGTACACGTCCATGTGGCGTCGGTGGATCAGCTCACCTACGAGGAGTTCATCCGCTCAATTCCCACGCCGACCACGCTGGCGATTATCAACATGGATCCGCTCAAAGGGAACGCTATTTTTGAGATAGACCCTGCGGTTACGTTTTCCATTATAGACCGGCTTTTTGGCGGCACGGGTGAAGGCAGCAAAGCCCAGCATGAGCTTACCGACATTGAACAATCAGTTATGGAAAGCATCATCGTGCGTATGCTGGGCAATATGCGTGAGGCGTGGACCACGGTTATTGACCTGCGTCCGCGGCTGGGTCAGATTGACACGAACCCGCAGTTTGCGCAGATTGTGCCGCCTAATGAAATGGTGGTGCTGGTAACGCTGGAAACGAAGGTGGGAGATATTGAGGGCATGATGAACTTCTGTATCCCCTATCTCACGATTGAGCCAATCATCAGCAAGCTGTCAGCTCAGTTCTGGTATTCTTCGGTACGCCGGGGAACCACTACCGAAAATCTAAATATCCTTAAAGAAAAGCTGGCGTCGGTCGATGTAAATGTAGTAGCTGAAATTGGCAAGATAGATATAGCTGTCCGTGATGTGCTTAAGCTTCAGGCTGGAGATGTGGTGTGTCTCTATAACACTCGTGTTGGAGACCCCTATTCCCTCAACATCGGTAACAAACCAAAGTTCTTGTGCAGGCCCGGTGTGCTTGGCAAGAAGATGGCGGTGCAGATCACGAAAAAAATTGCTGAGATTCAGCAGGAAGATTTTGAGGAACTTACGATTGACGGGGAGGATATAATATGAGCGAAAGCGCTCTTTCACAAGAAGAACTGGATGCGCTGATGTCGGGTGGCGATATAGGCGATGAACCGGCTGGTGGCGGGTCTGAAGAAGACCGGAAAGCCCTTGAGAATTTTCTTACCGGCTCAACTGCCATGCTTTCTTCCAATTTCGCTCAGTTGACAATTCCTGACGCTTCCCTTAAAGGTCCAACTGCCAGCTTCACCAACCGCGACACAATACTCGGTGAGTTGCCTATTGTGGTGGTCGTGGTTAAGGCTGATTTCAGTTCCGGCTTTCCGGGTGAGCATATGTTCGTCATGGCTGAAGACACGGCAAAGTCCGTGGTTGGCCTTATGACCCACGAGGAAGACGTTGACCTTGACGAACACAACCTGTCGGTGGTGAGCGAGATGGTGTCCAACCTTGTGGGGACTCAGATCACCGCGCTTTCCAAGCAGACCGGTAACCAATCCCTTGCCTCGATCGCGCCGGAAGCGACTAAGGTTCCCAAGGCGCTGGTCGCGTTTCCCACTGGCGACTTTTTGAACGCCGAGTACCAGCTTGACCTTGGGGACGGAAATATACGACAATTATGGGAAGTTTATAGTTTAAGTGTAACGGAAGCGGTAGCCTATGCGCTAAATAATGACGCAAAAGCTGCTCCTTCCGCACCGCCGCAGGGCGCATCCCGCGGGGCGGCATCTAGCGGCGCTCAAGCCAGTGGAGGGGGAAAGTCAGCAATGGGAGCGATGAATGTATCTGGATCAGCGAATGTGCAGGCTGTACAGTTTCCCAGTTTAACGCCTCATATAACTGCGCAGGAACAGGGAAACATCAGTCTTATCATGGACGTGTTCATGGAAATGACTGTGGAGTTGGGGCGTACCAGAAAACTGATCAAGGAAATTCTAGGTATGGGCGAAGGAACGGTCATTGAGCTTGATAAACTTGCTGGTGAACCGGTGGATATTTTGGTTAATCATAAACTGATTGCTAAGGGTGAGGTTGTGGTCATTGATGAAAACTTCGGGGTGCGGGTTACGGAAATCGTTTCCCCGCAGGAACGAGTGAGGGATATGACGTATTAGTGGCTAGAGGCAATCTCTTTTCTAACCACTAACAACTAAGCGCCGCACAGCAGTTTTAACTTGGGAGGGGAGAAACTGAAGCACTTTTATCTAGCGTATGCTATCTTTTTTATTTTCTTTACCACTATCAATGTGTCTGTGGCGTCCTCGCAGGATGCCTCGCAAGAGCTTGTTTCGCCGGTAAGCGATGGCGCTCAGGGGGCGGCAATGCGGAATCAGGAGGCTGAACGCCAGTTGCTCATTGGTGAAGAGGCGGCTGACAGTACAATTGTCGCGGAACCAGCGTCAGTGTTCACGCTTCTGCGTATCCTGCTGGTCCTGGCGCTGGCGGCTGCGGCGATCTATGGGCTAGTGTTTTTCCTCAAGCGGCTGTCGCGGCCACCTCAGCAGAAGAACCCCTATCTCAAGGTTTTGGCGCGGGCTCCCTTGAACGCCAGTTCTATGGTGGCAGTGGTTTCTGTGGGAACTAGAGCATGGCTCGTGGGGGCTGCTGAGCATAGCGTGTCCCTGCTGGCGGAAATCAACGATCAGGAATTGATTGACACCATGCTGCTTGACGAGTCGCAGAAAAATGCTGAAACAGGAACCAACAAGTTTGCGGATTTTGGTGCGATTCTACGCCGGGCGCGTGGCGCGGGTCCTCAGACTAGTGTATTCAGCGATCTTAAGGCAGAGAATGTCCGCAAACGCCGTGAACGCTTAAAGGAGCTTTAACAAAAATGCGGCGTTTTCTATGCTTTCTATCCATAGTGTTGTTTTCGCTGGGGATCGCGGCGCAGTCAGGTTTCGCGCAGACAGACTCGCAGACCACAACGCTATTCCCCGCCATGTCCATAACTCCTTCGATGAGTATTCCCGAAGTTCAAACACCGCTTATCCCTTTTGTCGATGTCAGCGTAAGAAACCCGGATTCTGGTCAGGAAGTGGCCTTTTCCCTGCAATTGCTCCTGCTGATAACCGTTCTGTCCCTCGCGCCAAGCATCATCATTCTGATGACGAGCTTTCTTCGGATTTCCATTGTCCTTGACTTTGTGAAGCGGGCGCTTTCGCTCCAGCAGGTTCCGCCGTCTCAGGTACTCATGGGTATTTCCCTGTTCCTGACCCTCTTCATCATGTGGCCAACGTTTGAGTCCATCTACAACAATTCGTTTAAGCCGCTGGCGGACGGGCAGATTTCCGTGGAAGAGGCGTATCACGAGGCTGAAGGGCCTTTGCGGGTCTTTATGTACCGGCAGATGCAGGGCAAGCCGGACAACATCCGGCTCTTCATGGCCATGCGCGGCTTGGACACGCCTGAAACCCTAGCCGACGTGCCAACGTATGTGCTTATCCCTGCCTTCATTCTTAATGAGCTAACCGTTGCCTTCAAGATCGGGATTGTGTTATACATTCCCTTTATCGTGATTGACATGGTGGTAGCCAGCGCTCTTATGTCAATGGGCATGATCATGCTGCCGCCGGTTATGATTTCCATGCCGTTCAAGCTGATTCTGTTTATTCTGGTTGACGGCTGGGGCTTGCTGACGGATCAGATTATTCACTCGTTTATATAGGAGCGTACAATGAGTATTGGGCAAATCACCACACTGTTACGGGGCGGTATCATCCAAGTTCTCTTGCTTGCCGGACCCCTGCTCTTTTCCGCGTTAATCGTGGGTCTCGTTGTGGCGATCTTGCAGGCCACTACCTCGATTCAAGAGCAGACCCTCACCTTTGTTCCCAAGATCATCGCCATTCTGACTGTGCTTGCCTTACTGGGCGGTTGGATGTTTTCATCGCTGGGGGATTATACCATACAGCTTTTTAAGATGATTCCAAGCCTGGCGCGGTAAATCATTATGGAAGAGATGCTTAACGAGGTGCTGCGCGCATGGCCGGCGTTCCTGCTTGTCGCGGCGCGGGCGCTTGCCATGATCGAGACTGCCCCGCTCTTGTCCTCGGACTCGATCCCGCAGGTGGTAAAAGTGGCGCTGGCGGGCTTTGCCGCGTATAGCGCCTTCCCCACAGCCCTGGCAAGCGGCTGGAACGTTTCGGCATATAACCTTAACTTTGTGTATCTCATTATCGGGGAAGGGCTTATTGGCATCATCATTGGTTTTTATCTTACCCTCATCTTCTCAGCCTTTTCCACCGCAGGTCAGTTCTTTTCCCTGCAAATGGGCTTTGGCGCATCAGAAACCTTTGATCCCTTGGCTCAGGCGGAAAACCCGCTTCTCGGTCAGTACCTCAACATGGTTGCCATGCTGGTCTTTGTGTCGGTTAGCGGCTTTCAGGAACTGTTTCTTGGCGGGTTCTGGCGCTCAATTCAGACGATTAGCATTGCGGACCTTGCGGCTGGACGTGAGCATCTTATCTCCATGTTCCTCACTGGCTTGAGCGGTCTCTTTCTCGACGCCATGATCATTTCCATGCCCATACTCGGCACGCTTTTTCTCACCTCGCTCACCACGGGTCTCATCTCCAAAGCCGCCCCGCAGGTAAACATACTCTCCGAAGGTTTCCCCATATCCATCACCATCGCCTTTGTGCTGATATACGCCTCTATGCCGTTCATGGTTGAAGCCTTCAGCCGCGTCATTGACGCCGGCTTCAAAAACATCGAGAACCTCTACGCCTACCTCGGAGACGCGCTGTGAACAAACCCGCCTCCCTATGCTTGGCTCACGCGAGTGAGCAGGCTTGGCTCACGCGAGCGAGCAGGCGGAGAAGCAGACTTACCGCAGCCTCTGTTGAAGATGGACTTGCAATGGTTTGCCGACCCTGAAGACGAGGGGCGTACCGAGGAGGCGACAGAGGAGCGCATTCGCAAGGCGCGTGAGGAAGAGGGACGGGTTGCCAAGAGTCAGGAACTGATCTCCGCGCTCGTGTTGCTATTGCCCGCCTTGACGCTGATGATTCTTGCGCCGTCCATGTTGCAAATCTGCGTGGAGATGCTGCGCTTCTTCCTGCTCCGCGCCGTGGAGCTTGATCCCACTAAAGACCGGATCATTCCGGCTACGGCGCTCCTTTACTTTGCGCGGCTGGCTTTGCCCCTTATCATCGTAGGCATGATCGCAGGTATCTTCGCCAACCTCATGCAGGTTGGCGTCTTGTTTACCACAAAACCGCTCACGCCAAAGTTCGAGCGTGTACTGCCAAAGTTCGGCAAATACTTCGGACGCATCTTCTCAACTGAAGGCCTCTTTAATCTCTTAAAATCCATTGTAAAGATGGCGATAATAGGAGGAGTTGCTTTTTTTGTTATTCGTTCTAAGATAGATTTATTGATAAATCTGCAAACCGCCAGTTTGTGGACCGGCATAAACACAGTGGCGTCGCTGGCGATCAGAATGCTTATTATATCAGCCCTGTTGCTGTTGGTCTTATCCATTCCTGATTATCTGTTTCAGCGCCATCAGTATATGCAATCCCTTAAAATGACCAAACAGGAGGTCAAGGAAGAACGGAAGCAGTACGAAGGCGACCCGCTGGTTAAGAGCAGGCTTCGCGCCCGTATGCGGGAACTGCTGACCCAGAACATGGCGGTGAACGTACCCAAAGCCGATGTTGTAGTAACGAATCCAACCCACTTTGCGGTGGCGCTGGAGTATGAGCAGGCGCGGGGCGCTCCGCAGGTTACAGCAAAAGGCGAAGATGAAATGGCTTTTCTCATACGTCGTCTGGCAACGGACAGTGGTGTGCCTATTGTGGAAAACAAACCGCTGGCGCGGGCGCTTTACGCCGAAACTAAAGTAGGCGATTTTGTGCCGGCGAAATACTGGCAGGTTGTTGCGGAGATACTAGCGCGAGTGATGAAGATAAACGAAGATAGGCGGAAACGCCCGTAGGGGCGAGACTACAACAGCGGCGCGTACGCGACAGCGTGTCGCCTAACGTATAGGATAAACAGTATGGCTGACTTAGCAAGAGCGGGCGCCGGCGCCGGCTCTGATACAAAAAACTCTCCTCCGATCAAGCTATCCAACGATGTATTCATCGCCTTAGCGGTAGTTCTTGTCGTGATCATGATCGTGATCCCCTTGCCAACGGTTCTGCTTGATACCTTCATGGCGTTGAACCTCATGTTTTCACTGATCATTCTGCTGATCGTGCTGTATACACAGAAAGCCACTGACTTCAGCCTCTTTCCAACTATCCTGCTCGTGGTTACGGTGTTCGGACTGGCGCTGAACATCTGTTCTACGCGGCTCATTTTGTCAAAAGGACCGGCTTTTGACGGTAAAATGATACGCGCCTTTTCCACATTTGTTGTTGGAGCTGGTGGTCTCGAAGGCATTGTCATTGGGTTCATCATCTTTATTGTTATTATCGCGGTACAGATGGTGGTTATAACTAAGGGCGCGACGCGGGTGTCAGAGGTTGCGGCGCGATTTGCCCTTGACGCCATGCCGGGCAAGCAGATGGCGATAGAGGCTGAATTCAACTCAGGCTCCATATCTCAGGAAGAGGCTCAGACACGGAAACAAGACCTCCAGCGCGAGGTTGATTTTTACGGGGCAATGGACGGATCGAGCAAGTTCATCTCCGGCAGTGTTAAAATCGGCATCTTTGTTACCGTGGTAAATCTTTTGGGCGGCATCATCACTGGTATGGCGCTGCGCGGCGAATCGCTTACTCAGGTTGCCGGCACCTACTTTGCCTTAACCATTGGTGACGGGCTTTTGTCGCAGTTGCCGGCTCTGCTGGTGTCGGTTGCGATGGGTATCGTTGTTACCCGTTCCGCTGCCCCGGGCGACCTGGGGAACACGGTTTCGGAGCAGTTTGCCCGTGATTCGCGGATTTACTGGATTTGCGCGGTGGTTTTGCTGGGCTTTGCCCTCTTGCCCGGGTTCCCTTGGTATGTACTGATTCCCCTGTCAATACTGGTTGCCTTTTATGCTTATACTATTCAGATGAGGCAGAAGAAGGCGCAGTTCAACGAGGCGATGATGAGCAAGACCGCAAGCTCTCGCAAACCCCAGGGCGGCGGTGATACTGGCGAGATGTCTCCTATCGTGCCGCTGGATCCCCTGTCTCTGGAACTTGGCTATGGGCTTATCCCCCTTGTTGATAAAGACAAGGGCGCGGAATTGCTGGAGCGCGTACAGGGCGTCAGAAAGCAATCGGCGCTGGAACTGGGACTGGTGATCCCCAAAATCCGTATTATTGATAACGTTCTGCTGGAACCATCCGGTTACTGCTTCAAGATTCGCGGGGTTGAGGTTGGACGCGGTAAGATACGCATGGGACATTATTTGTGTATCAATCCGGGAACCGTGCGGGAAGAAATCACTGGTGAAAAAACCCGCGATCCAGCCTTTAACCTGCCCGCGCTCTGGGTTGGCGAGGACAAGCGCGACGAAGCCGAGCGTGCGGGCTATACGGTGGTGGATTCGCCCTCGATTATCGCCACGCACCTTACGGAAATCATCAAGCGCCACGCGGCGGAGATTCTTGACCGGCAGGAAACACAGGCTATACTTGAAACCTTGCGGAAGGAGTATCCGGCGGTTGTTGACGATACGCAGAAGGTCTTGAACCTCGGTGAGATACAGAAAGTCTTGCAGAACTTGCTTAAAGAACAGGTTTCAATTCGGAACATGGTTGGCATCATGGAAGCCATCGCGGACTTTGCGCCGGTTACGCGGGACACCCGCTTCCTCACGGAGAAGGCGCGGCAGGCACTGGGGCGTCAGCTCTGCGACCGCTACCTCGACGAAAACCGCGTGATGCACGTATTAACGATTGATCCGTCCCTGGAACAGAAAATTGTAGAAAGCAGGGTTGAAACCAAGAGCGGCGGCGTTATTGTGGCGCTGGACCCCTCGTCTCAGAAAGCATGGATTAACGGAGTGGCGCGTGCGGTTACCGCGATGCAGGATCGCGGCTGGTTCCCGGTTATTCTCTGTTCTGAAGCGGCGCGTTACCTCGTCAAATCATTGACCGAACGGGAACTGCCGGAGGTCGTGGTGCTTTCAGTGCCGGAACTGGTAACAGACATTAACCTTGAATCAGTTGGAGTCATTAAACTGTAGGGGAAAAAGTATGGAATATTTTATTGAACAAGCTCTTACTTATACGGAATGTCTCAATAAGATTCGGCTCAAGTACGGCGAAAAGGGTGTTACCATACTTTCTCATAAGAATGTCAGAATAGGGGGTTTTTTCGGACTCTTTGCAAAAGACGGGGTTGAGATTACCGGCTATACCTCAAACAAGGTGATAAAGGTCAGCGACTTTCAGAACATGCCGGAGTCCGGCGCGTTGCCTGTGGCCATTCCCAAAGAAGAGAGCGGCAAAAATACTTCAGATTTCGAGGAAGAGAAACGTAAGCTGCTTGAGGCGGCTAATCGCGCCAATCCTAGCGTGAGTCGTTCAGACCCCACGCTCCAGAAAATTCTGATGGAGATGCAGGAACTGAAAGACCGGCTCGGCGCGCCGGTGTCAATTTCCTCATCCAGTGAAGAGCATGAGAGTATCAGCCGTATCAGGGATATTCTCACTCACAATGATTTTTCGCCAAGCTATATCCAGCGGATACTTGAGCGTATCAAGAAAGAATTTCCCCTTGATAAGCTCAATGATTTTACGAGTGTGCAGGATACCGTGCTGGAATGGATAGGGAAAAGCATCACGCTTTTCAAAGAAGCCGAATTCCATCGTCGTCCCCGCATCATGGTCTTGGTAGGACCTACGGGTGTGGGAAAAACCACAACCATAGCTAAACTAGCCGCTGTGTTCAGGATCGGAACGTCCACCGCAGGCAGGCCGGTTTCCGTGCGTATGATCACCATTGACGCCTATCGCATCGGCGCGAAACAACAGCTTGAAAGCTTCGGCAACATTATGCAGATTCCGGTCTCGTTTGTGGATAACCACGAAGACCTGAGAAAAACCATAGCCCTATATTCAGAAGAGGTGGAGCTGATTCTGGTCGATACTATAGGAAGGAGCCCGCGGGATTCGGTGAATTTGGGTAAAATGCGGCAGATACTGGACGCTTGCGGAACCGAGGCAGAGACGTATCTGACGGTAAGCGCAGCGGCAAAAGTCGGCGATCTTAAGGAGATCATGCGGCAATTCGAGCCGTTTAGTTACCAGGCGGTGATTATCACTAAACTTGATGAAACCACACGGGTAGGGAATGTGATTAGCTCACTCTCTGAACTGGGCAAATCGATATTTTATATCACCGATGGCCAGAATGTTCCCAAGAACATACAAAAAGCCACGGTGGTTCGTTTCCTTACCAATCTCGAGGGCTTTCAGGTCAATCGGGCGAAGATTGAGGAACGATTCCCCAATGATGAATCCGAACAACTATGGAGGAAATGATGGGCGACCAGGCTGAAGAATTACGAAAACTTATGAGTCAAAATAGCGCTCAGGAAACACAGCGTGTGATAACACCGGTTGAGATGCCGGCCAAAAAGACCCGTATTATCACTGTTACCAGTGGGAAAGGCGGAGTGGGGAAAACTAATATGTCTGTTAATATGGCTATCGCCTACGCTCGCATGGGGAAAAAGGTGGTGGTTATGGACGCAGACCTGGGACTTGCCAACGTCAATGTTATGCTGAATATCATTCCCCGTTTTACCCTGTTTCATGTGATGCGTAGACAAAAAACCATGAAAGAGATCATGGAGAAGACCGAGTACGGTATCTCAATTGTGGCTGGCGCGAGTGGACTTGCAAAGATTGCTAACTTGAATGAAGAGGAGCGGCAGAATTTTATCAAAGAACTTGAAGCCTTAACCGAGGCGGATGTTATCATCATTGACACGAGCGCGGGGGTGAACAACAATGTTATTGATTTCGTGGCTGCCGCTGAGGACGCGGTGATCATCACAACGCCGGAGCCAACGGCTATCACTGACGCTTACGGGCTTATAAAAATAATCGCTACTGAATACGAAAATCTCAACATAGGACTCAAGCTCGTGGTCAACCGCGTCAAGAGCGCGGCTGAGGCAAGGAAGGTTGCTGACCGTATGACCAATATCGCAGGCCAGTTCCTTAATCTCAAGGTGGATTACTTAGGTTATATATATGATGATCCCGTGGTAGCTCAGGGTGTTCTGCGGCAGAAACCGTTTCTGGTTATTGATCCGCGCGCGCGTGCCTCCTTCTGTATTGAACATATTGTGGATCGCCTGGAAAAGACTGAGGTACGGGACATTGGCGGTTTCACTGCAATGATTCGGCGCTTGTTTGGTCGCGCCTAAGTAGAGGAGGGAATCCATGCCTTTTAACATTAAAGTAAGCGGCTTTATCGGTATCAGCGCGTTTATCCTTTCGTTTCTTATAGGCTTTGTAAGCGGCGGCAGTATCCTCATGGTACTTTTACGTGCGGGTATTCTGGGTGCGGGTTTTTTCGTTCTGGTAACGTGCGCTCAGTTTCTTCTCCATCAGTTTCTGCCGGAACTAATTATTGACGAAGTTGCTGTGGACACGGCGACAGCGCCCGGCTCAAAACTTGACATATCCGTAGATGATACCAGCGACGACGCCGGCCTCGCGGCGCTACTCGTGAGCGCGGGTGTGGATACCGGGAAAAGCAACGGCGCTGATAGCAAAACTACGGCAAAGCCTGCTCTGGATCAAGGCGAGGCGCTTAGGTATAATGATAACTTGGAAAGTAAAGATCACTCCGACGGCTCGCGTAATGTGCTTGCTTCGGGTGATGAACAAAATAGAGAGCTGGAATCCGATTCTCCGGCTTTTAACAAGAAAGATGGCGAGTTCAATCCGGCGAAGAATTACACTCCCCAAGATCTAGCATCCGCCATAACTACTATGTTAAAACAGTAGAAACAACAAATGACAGAAGAAGAACGCTGGCTGGAGTATTGCCAGACCAAAAACCCCAAAATACGGGAAGATTTTATAAAACAGTACGCTCCTCTGGTAAAATATGTAGCTGGTAAAGTCGCTGTTGGTATGCCTCACACGGTTGAATTCGATGACCTTGTTGGCTATGGCAACTTCGGGCTTCTCGATGCCATTGACAAGTTTGACCCCCACAAGGGCGTCAAATTCAAAACCTATGCCGTAACCCGTATCCGCGGCGCAATCTTTGACGAACTGCGTTCTATT
>JAITFA010000032.1 GCA_031281685.1 Treponema sp.
CTTTGAGCCGCGTGAAAAATCCCAGGGGCGTCCATTCAGTGGCAAAGAGCGCGAGTTCACCGCCAAGCGTGTCCTTTGTCGCGGGAAGGGCTGAAAGGTCCATGGCAAGCGGCGCGTTCCAGCCGCCAAGTCCGACAAAATCACGCAGGTTCCAGTGCTGACTCTCCAGCGCGACCACCAGATCGGGCGGTATATCCCGCGCCCGTAACGCGCCCAGGCTCGTATCCACGCACACGATGCGGAATGGCCGCGTCTCCCGCGTATGAACCGCAGGATCAGGCGCGAGGCGGTCTAACACCGCGTCCAGCGATGGACCAGCGCCCAGCACGAGTACCGGCGCGTCGCTGAAACGCGCCGCAATCGCGTCAAAGCCAAGCGAATGGGCAAGCAGCGGGAGATTGCGAACCGCGTTTCTGATATACAGCCGCCCCAGACGCGCCAGCGTCATAGCGTTACTCAGGTCTGTGAGCAAGTCCCGTTGTAGCGCAACGACCAGTTCCTCATATAAAGCTGGAAAAAGCTGCCAGCCGCCGGTAAGCCGAAGCAGGTCCACGCGCCGGAACGTGCGGCTTCCCCAGCGTTTTTTAACAAAGGCGCGTAAGGGCGCCACGCCGCGTCCCACAAACACAAGACAGAGGCGGGAATCGTTAAGCGCCCCGATCGCTTCACGCGCCAGCGTAAAGAGCTGTTCGTCAGCCTCCACACAGAGAATCGCCGAATCCGCGTCAAGCCGCTCAAGCAGGCTCGCAAGCCCATACGCATACAGCGGCGACGGGCAGACATACAGGGTCTTACCCGAAACAGGCAGCGACGCCACCAAGCGTTCCGCCTGAGTAATCGGGTCTATACGTGAAAGAAGCGTCTTATTTTTGTAAAAGACAGAAAAGCCCCGGCGGGCGGGAATCTGCCGGGGCGCGTCCTCACTGGAAGTATTGGGAATAAGCGTCGGAGAACCGATCATCGAGTCTATCGCTGGCTAAAAAGTAGGAGCGCAGTGCCTGATTCATGGTGTTGCCAATCCAGTACGAGGAATATGACGACTCAACCGCCTCAATACTGGTCGAATCCAGCGCGGTTTCTGACACCGGATACAAAATCGCCACATAGCTTCCAATAACAATGGGCTGGGAAGGAGTGGCCACTGGCGTTGAAAACGCGGTCTGCCAGAAATTCTGGTCAGAAGCCACTGTGCCGGCGATAGAGGCGGCGTCGGACAGCGACGAAAGCGTGGTAAACAAACCCACATCGCCATAATTAAGCGGTACTGGACCAAAGCTTGTTTTTTCAAGCCCAGCCGCAGCGAGCGCCTCATCAAGACCCAGCGCCTTGATCGATGCGGCAAGCTCATTGGCGCGGTCAATATACCAGTCTTCAATACGGCCACGCTCAAAGTCCATCATGTAAAGGCGTACCCGCGCATTGAGTGTGGTATCGCCCATGTCCGGCGCACGCGGCTCGTCCTCGGCGCGGAAAAACGCCCAGCCGGAAGAAAGCCTGATGAGCGGACTTAATTCACCCTTAGAAAGACCGAGCAGAGTTTCCCGATCCGCCTCATTGGGGATAATACTCATAAGCTCATAAGCCATCTTGATCCCCATATCTCCGCCGGTTTCAGCGTAACTGTCCTGCGAATAATTCTTTGCCGCGTCCTCAAAAGTAGCGGTTCCATCCCGAACCGTGGTCAGAACCTGATTGGCTTCCCGTTCACTGGACGTAATCGTGATTTGCGAAAGATGCGTAACACGGAAGAGCGCGCTGTTTGAGCTAACATACGCGCTAAGCTCTGTTTCTGGATAGTCGTATAACGAAAAAAGCGCCATATCAAACGAGCGCTGCGGGGAAGCCATCTGGCTCATAAACGCCGCTTCGTTTGAAGATACTGGCAATGTGTTCACCATGTCGTTTGTGTACCGCGTTTCGGCAAGGCTGTTCTGGACATCACGGAACAACGCTCGCTGGGCCATGTTATCCATCTGGCGATATTTGAGACTGGAGAAGCGTCCGTTTTCCTGAAACTGGGGAAGCTGGGCTATTTCCCGATTGACCACATCCGCTGGCGCGACATAACCGGCTTTTTTCATCTCCTCAAGCTTTGCCATATGAATTACGGTGTCCTCAAATGCGCTCCGCCATATCTGATACGTCAGAAAGATGTTACTGGCATCATAGCTGTCGCCATAGTAGTAACGGTACAGTTCCTCATACCCTTGCACCTGTTGCGTGAAGTAGTTCCCTGGAACCAGTGTGATGGGCGTCTTGTTGTACGAACCGAACTCCAATTCAACGCCCGCGCTGCTCACGCCCGGAATAGCCGGAACCAGCACAAATGCGACAATCACGATAAGCAGGATTACCAATGTTCCGACAAACATGAACGGACGCTCTTTGAACCGGCGTTTCCAATCCGCAAGCGTGGAATTTTCATCCTTAGCCACCGGTTTTTTCGTTTTACCTTTTACTTCATCTTCTTTTTTGTTATTTGCTTTGAAAGCCATAGTGTACCTCTTTCTTCACCCTAGCATGAACACGCGCTTGAATCAATGCGTCTGTTGAGAGTCAAAGCCCTCTTTTGCTGTTTGTTTATCACTGATAGATTAGGACAATGAACACTGAACGGCTTTATTACGACATCCATGATAGCGGCATCCATGTTGTCGCTATTCTGGAAATCCGTCCGTTTAAGGACAAAACAGCGATTATCCTTGACAAAACCATTTTTTACCCAGAGGGTGGTGGTCAAAGCGGTGATCGCGGCGCGATTAACGGTGCGCCTCTGCTTGATACGAGGGAAGAGGGCGGCGAGATTCTCCACTTGGTGTCAGAGGCGGATGGCGCGACACTCAAAACCGGCGTTGTGGAACTCACGCTTGACTCGCGGCGGCGCAGGGACTTTAGCGCCCAGCATACGGCGCAGCACCTTTTGTCCGGGACCATACTGCGGCTCACTGGAAAGCCTACGCTGTCCATGCGCTTGGGCGAAGAGGTAAACACGATTGATGTGGATACGCCTGAGCTTACCAAAGAAACGCTGCTTCAGGTCGAGGAGATGGTTACAGACGCTATTGAAAGAAACTGTCCGCTTATAACACACCTCTGTCCGCCGGAGAATGTGGCTGATTTTCCCCTGCGGAAGGTCCCGCCCCAAGGCGAAGAGCTGATCCGCGTGATAGAGATTCAGGGCAATGACTTTTCGCCCTGCTGTGGAACCCATCTCAGAAGCACTGGCGAAATCGGTATGCTCCGTATACTTGGCGCGGAAAAGTACAAGGGCATGACCCGTGTTTCGTTTATCGCGGGAAGGCGTGTCTTGAACGACAGCCGTCTTCTGCGGAACAACGCCGATATTGTTTCCCGCGCCCTCAAGGTTCCGGTCGCGGAAACCGCTCAAGCCACGCTTGCCTTGCTTGAAAAGGCTGGCGCTCTTGAACGCCGTGTCAAAACGCTGGAAGAAACGCTCGCCACGCTCAAGGCAACGGAACTCTTACAAAAAGCCGGTATCTTGACTGAGGGAGTGACGCCAGCGCCGGGCATACTGGCGCTGAGTCTCCCAGACGCTGACATTGATGAGGCGCTACGCATAGGCCGCGCTGCCCAGAAGCTGTGCGGCATACCGCTCGTGTTTGCTTCGCCAAAGGACGCCAAATTCGCCGCATTCTGTTCAGCCAAAGGCATTGACATACGTCCCATACTGAAACCAGCGATGGAAGCAAACAAAGGGCGTGGTGGCGGCGGTCCCTCGTTTTTTCAGGGCATGTTTTCCACAGCGCAGGAGCTTGCGGCTTTTATGGCCGCGCTCACGCTTCCTAACGCTCCTCCCTGAAATACGGGTTGCCTAGGCTGGCAGGAGCCTGATACTCCTTCTTTTTCCGCAGCGTAATGAGGATCAGCACAAGAATTGTGGCAATGTAGGGAATCATATCGAGTAACTGAGGGTAGAACACGATCTTTTTACCCAGTATCACCAGGTTGATATTCTGAAACTTGAAACCAATCCCCTTGAGTGCGCCGAATATATACGCGGCAAAGATCGCCTTGAGAGGGTTCCATGTGCTGAAGATGATGAGCGCAACCGCGATCCAACCCGCGCCCGCAGTGATGTTCTCCTGCCAGCGCGGTACAAATACCAGCGAAAGGTAAGCCCCGCCCAAGCCGCAGAGAAAGCCGCCACCGCAGATGTGCAGATACTTGTAGAGCGAGACTGGTATGCCGGAGGCGTCGGCCACGGCAGGGTTTTCGCCCACTGTCCGTGCGTTCAACCCGGCGCGGGTGTATTGGAAGTTGCAGTAGAGCGCGTCTCCGAGAACCATGCCTGCCAGCACATAAACGCTCTGCTGGAAAAAGATGGGGCCGATAACGGGGATGCGGCTCAGAAGCGGCACAGACACTGGCGCGAATGCCTGACTGATCGCGTCAGGCAGGGGATGGCCGGAGAGGTTCTTGCCCAGAAAGCCTGATACGCCAGTGCCAAAGATGGTGAGGATGAGACCGGTAACCACCTGATTGCCGCGGAGCGTTACCGTGATGACAGCGTAGATGAGTGCGCCGCCCGCGCCAGCGAGACCCGCAGCACAGACCGCCGCCATAGGATTTGCCGTGGACAGCGCCGCTGAAAAACCCAAGGATGCGCCAAGAAGCATCATACCCTCAATACCCAGGTTCATGTTGCCGACTTTTTCGCAGAGTATGCCGCCAAGCACCGCGAACAGGATATGGGTTCCCATCTGCACGGCAGTTTGTAAAAAGGGTATCATTGTTTCCTTCCTTTATAACTGGAACTAAACACCAGACGATAGCGCAGGAAGAACTCGCTTCCCAGCACAAAGAAGATGATGATCCCCTGTAAAACGCTTGAGATGGACGCTGGTATTTTTAAAGAGCTTTGCAGGAACGCGCCGCCCTGTATAAGCATGGAAAACAGAAAAGAGACCACGACAATAGCCGGCGGACTCAGGCGGGCAAGCCATGTTGTGATAACCGCGGTAAAGCCCAAGCCGCCTGATAACTGCTCGGAAAGGGAACGCTCCACAGCGGAAGCCTGCATCATACCGGCGACGCCGCAAAGCCCGCCGCTCAACATGATAGCGATGATCGTGATACGCAGCACATTCATGCCTGCGTAACGCGCCGTGGCTTCGCTTTCTCCCAGCACATCAATCTCATAACCCAGCTTTGTTTTCCTGATGAGCAGATACACGAGGGTACACAGAAGCAGCGTAATGATCCAGCCCGCGTGGATCCCCAGCACATTCGGCAGTATCGCGTTTTCGCTGAACGGCGCGATCTTCGGGAAACCGCTGGCCGCCGGATCTTTCCACGGCCCATATTGGAGATATGAGACCCACTTAGCCGCCATGTAGTTCAGCATCAGCGTAACCAGTGTCTCGCTTGTCCCGAACCGCGCCTTGAGCAGGGCTGGAATGAGAGCCCATGCGCCAGCAAACACAAAGGCTGTGGCGAACATGGCCGGAAGCAGGAGCGGCGCGGGGAGGGTAGGGAAGGTAAACGCAATAAGCGCAGCTCCATAAGCGCCAATGAAAAACTGCCCCTCGCCGCCGATGTTCCAGAACTTCATGCGAAACGCGACGGCTGTTCCCAGAGAAAGCGTGGCGAGCGGAATAGCCTTATTCACCGTTTCTCTGAACCGGTACGCCGTACCCAAAGAACCGGTTACCAACCGCTCATACACATCAAGCGGGTTATACCCCATAAACAGCATGATGAGCGCCGAAGCGACGAGCGCGATAAGTACCGCTGTGATTCGCAATAAGTTTTCCCTCAGCGACGAGGCTTCACTTCTAGTTATGATTCTTACCATACAATACGATATAGTACGATACGATGCCATGGAGAAATCTTCAACCCCGCTGTCCGGCAATTCGCAATAAGAATTCTTTACTTATAATTATTTTATGCTTGACTCAAAGATACATTTTGTTTATATTTATCTCAATACCTAGCAGTTAGCTGTCAGATTTTTTGAACAAAGTGTACAAAGGGTGAGCAACATTCTTTCTGTAGTTTATGTAAAAAAGTAGATCATGTTATGAATTCCTAGTTGTTGCCGCTAATCCCTTGTACACTTTGTTTATTAACCGAAGGCGGG
>JAITFA010000155.1 GCA_031281685.1 Treponema sp.
AATCAGTTCAGAACCTCAATGAGCTAGCTCCAAACTCCGATTAACCTGTTCTGAACCTAAATGAGCTAGCTCCAAACTCCGATTAACCTGTTCTGAACCTCAATGAGCTAGCTCCAAACTCCGATTAACCTGTTCCGAACCTCAATGAGCTAGCTCCGAACTCCGATTAACCCGTTCTGAACCTCAATGAGCTAGCTCCGAACTCCGATGAGGCAGTTCTGAACTCCAATGAGCTAGCTCAGAACTCCGATTATCCACCTCCGAACTCCGATGGTCTGCTTCTTAACCCTAGTGATTTTCGGGAATAGCGGCGCTTAGATAAAAACTTGAAGTTCGGCCTCTTAGCTTTTCTTGATTGCCGCGTCAAACGCGACGTTTGATGGGGCAAAGTCGATCTTGCGGACAAAGTCGCAGGCTTCCTTTGCGCCATACTCACGCTCCATGCCGGAGTCTTCCCATTCCACGGAAAGCGGTCCCTGATAGTTCATTGCGTTGAGTTCCCGGATGATGTTCTCAAAGTTCACATCGCCGTGTCCCAGAGACCGGAAGTTCCAGCCGCGCCGCGTATCGCCAAACGTGAGGTGCGAGCCAAGTATGCCGGCCTTGCCGTCCAGCGTTACCGCCGCGTCCTTCATGTGAACGTGGTAGATGCGGTCAGCAAAGTCGCGCAGAAAGATATGCGGCGTTACCCCTTGCCAGATGAGGTGCGACGGGTCGAAGTTAAAGCCCAAAGTGGGACGGCAGTTGAACTCCTTGAGGAGGCGCTGCGCCGTGTAATAGTCAAACGCGATTTCAGTGGGATGCACCTCAAGCGCGAACTTGATCCCGTTTTTGTCGTATTCGTCAAAAATCGGGTTCCAAAGCTGGACGATTTCTTTGAAGGCGTTATCGATCATCTCCTCGCTGGTCTGAGGGAATGAGTACCAGTACTTCCAGATGGGACTTCCCAGGAAGCCGGTAACGACCGACACCCCCATTGCTTTGGCTGCTCTGGCGATGTACTTCATCTCATCGATAGCCCACTCGCGTATCTTTTCCGGCTGTCCGGCGTACTGGGCTGGGGCGAAGCCGTCGAGACGCGGGTCCCAAAGGTCGCCGACACACTGACCGGGCAGGTGGCCGCTTATAGCCCAGCACTTGAGGCCGTGTTTTGCGAGGATTTCCTTGCGGTTTGCCACATACGCCGTATCCGAGGCTGCCTTGCGGGGGTCAAGATGATCTCCCCATGAGGCAATCTCAATGCCGTCGTAGCCGAAAGACTTTACCTTTTTACACAGTTCCTCAAAAGGTAAATCCGCCCATTGTCCTGAAAAAATCGTTACTGGTCTTGACATGTTTTCTCCTTAGCCTATACAAGACTCACACGGAGGCTGGAGTAAAAGATTAGGACTTCTTCATTGCCCTGCCTCTGTGTGAAATTTTTTAGAAATCGACCCACGCCGCTCCTTTTTGGGAGCTTTCCACGCATTTGCCGATGAAGCGTACACCGTCAACCGCGACTTCCACGTCCGGGAAGTCAAGGTCTGCCTCAGTGAGAGGCTGCCCCTCTTTTTGTTTACTGAGGGCAGTGATGTAGGTCTTGTAGATGTTAGCAAGCGCTTCAAAGTAGCCTTCTGGATGACCAGAGGGGATACGGGAATAGGATTGCGCGTGTGGATAGAACGGATCGCGGGCGCGGGAAAGCAGGGTGTTCGGCTGACCGAAACGCCGTACTTCAAGGTAGTTCGAGGCTTCCTGGTCCCAGAGGATTGCGCCTTTGTCGCCGAAGATGCGTACCTTAAAGGCGTTGTCATAGCCTGCGGCGACCTGACTCGTCCAGTAGACACCCTTTGCGCCGCCCTCGTACTCCAGCAGCACTGTGGCGTTGTCGTCGAGGACACGGCCCGGAACAATGGTATCAAGCCGCGCCAGAAGCGACTTGATACGCAAGCCCGTGATATACGAGACCATGTTCTCGATGTGCGAGCCAAGATCGCCGATGCTGTTGGACTTGCCTGCCATTTGAGGGTTAGTCCGCCATGCCGCCTGCCTGCTCCCCTCATCCTCAGCGCGTACCATGAGCCATTCTTGGGGATACTCGGCGTTGATGTAGCGAACTTCGCCGATTTCGCCGTGCCGCACCAGCTCTCGCGCCTGCTTCACTGTGGGATGGCCTGTGTAGGTATAGGTAACGCAGAACAAAAGGCCATTCTTTTCGGCAAGATCGGCCAGTTCCTGCGCCTCGTCCAGCTCGACACAGAGCGGTTTTTCGCAGACAACTGGAATACCCCGGCTTAAAAACGCTTTAGCCGCCTCATAGTGGCTCGTGTTCGGGGTCGTGATCACCACAAAGTCGATTCGGTCACTCCGTTTCGCCTCTTCCACAGCCATTTCCTCAAACGTCTTGTAGAGCCGCTCCGGTGTAAGCCCCAGAGCCGCGCCCGTTATGAGCGTCTGTTCCGCTGAGTGCGAAAAACAACCAGCCGCAATCTCAGCCAAGCCATCTAGGGCGATTGACTTCCGGTGTACATCCCCTATGAACGACCCGGGCCCGCCGCCAACCATGCCATAGCACAACTTCTTTGAAAAGCGTATGTCTGAACTTCCTTCAATCATTGTTATGTCTCCCAATCCAGTATACCACGAGTCTTGTATGTGGCAAGCTATTATCCCAGCATCCGAAAGATGTAAAAAAATAAAAAAAAGTATTGCCGAAATAGTAAATTTTAGTATTATATTAATACCGGTGTTTGAGCTGGCAAGGAGGACTATAGATGATTCGAATTGTTATTGTTGAGGAGAAGGAGTTGGAGCAGAAGCTTGTGCAGACAACATTAGCGTTCCACTCAGATTTTGAAGTTGTTGGATACGGAAAAGACGGTTTTGATGCCCTGATACTCGTGAGCAAATTAAAACCGGATATCATGATCATGGACACCCGTCTGAGCGATACTAACGGAATAGAGCTTATTCCGCTATTAAAAAACAAGTCCCCGCATACAGCGTTCCTGATCCTTACCTCGCTTACTGAAGAGGCGCACCTCAGCAAGATAATCAATCTTGGCATTACCGCCTACCTGCTCAAAGAAACGGATATGGATACCTTACCGCTGGCGATAAGAACGCTTCACAAGGGAGGGCATTTCTTTTCACCGAAGGTTCACGACAAGGTGTTCCATACTTTGCTGGACATGATCAAAACGAATAAGGCTTCTGACAAGTCCTCCTCGTCGGCGACCGCTACTTGGCCGCAGGGGTTAGGAAAAACGCGCTCACAAAAGGCGGTGAATGTAAAATTCTCCACTGTGGAGCAGCAACTCATTGCTCTGGTGGTGCAAGGTTACTCAAGCGAGGAGATCGCGGATCGTTTGTGCCTGAGCGGAGGAACGGTTCGTAATTACCTTTCAGCGATGTTACAAAAGACTGGCCAGCGAAACAGAACCCAGCTTGCCATGTTTGTGGTGAATAACGGATTGCTTAATCAGTCCCGTAAGTAAGAGGGTCTCCCATATAGCCCTTTTCATGCTATACTCCTGACTTGTTCGGGAACTAACCAAGTTCTCGAACAAGTCTATTTTTAAGGAGTGTTGTGTGAAAACAGTATGTGGTATTGATTTGGGAACCCAGAGTTGCAAGGTTCTGATTTACGATTATGAGACGAAAACGGTTCTGGCCCGTTCTCAGACGCCTGTTGACATGATATCGGAGAATGATGGAACCAGAGAGCAGAAGGCTGAATGGTACGATGCCGCGCTGAAAAGCTGTTTTGATAAGATTGACGCGGGTCTCAAGGCTACGGTGGCGGCAATCGGAATTTCCGGCCATCAGCACAGTTTTGTTCCGCTTGACGAGGCGGGGAAGCCACTCTACAACGTCAAGCTCTGGTGCGATACGTCAACCGCCGATGAGTGCGAGCAGATCACCAGCGCGGCGGGCGCTGCTATTCCGGTGGGAACTGGCGTGGCGAGTGGCGAGGGCGTACTCATCGCCGAAACCGGCCTCCCCATGCGACCCGGATACACGGCCCCCAAGGTACAGTGGCTCAAAAACCACAAACCTGAACTCTTCGCCAAACTGCGGCATATCCTGCTTCCCCATGATTATCTCAACTTCCTGCTTACCGGCGAATACACGGCGGAATACGGGGACGCTTCAGGAACCGCGCTCTTTGACGTGCGTAAACGTGAATGGTCGAAAAAGGTCTGCGACCTCATCGATCCGGCGGTTATTGGGTATCTGCCTGGGCTTGTTGAACCGGGCGCTATTGCCGGCAAGGTGTCAGAGACAGCGGCGGCATTCTTCGGACTGCCGGTCGGCGCACTGGTGGCAAGCGGCGGCGGGGACAACATGATGGGCGCGATTGGAACAGGCGCTGTTAAAGACGGCTTTCTTACCATGAGTCTGGGAACCTCTGGCACCCTTTTCGGTTTTTCCAACACGCCGGTTATCGATCCCTCTGGGAATCTTGCGGCGTTCTGTTCCTCAAGTGGAGGCTGGCTTCCTCTGCTTTGCACCATGAACTGCACTGTGGCAAGTGAGGAGTTCCGCGCACTCTTTGGCCTTGACGTAAAAGCCTTTGACGCGGAAGCCGCGAAAGCGTCTATTGGCGCGGACGGCATGGTTATCCTGCCGTTTTTCAACGGGGAACGTACCCCGAATTTGCCCAATGGCAGGGCCAGCGTTAATGGCGCGACCAGCGCGAACTTCAAGCGCGAAAACCTCGCGCGCGCCAGTCTTGAGTCCGCGATTTTCGGTATGCGTATCGGTATGGAAGGCTTTAGCGAACTTGGCTTCAAAGCCCGGGAAATCCGGCTCATAGGAGGCGGCGCCAAAAGCAAAATATGGCAGAGCATCGCGGCCAATGTGATGAACCTGCCGGTCCGCGTCCCCAAGAGCGACGAAGCCGCTGCTATGGGCGGCGCGATTCAGGCGCTCTGGACCCTTTTGAAACAAGAGGCGATACCAGACGTATCAATCGAATCGCTTGTTGACGAACACGTTGTGCTTGATGGCAGCGCAACAGCCACTCCAGACCCGGAATCGGTTGCCGCCTACAACGCCGCATATCAGGAATACGCGAAGTATTTAGCCGTGTTAAGCCCGCTGTATAAATAACTAACCACAAAGAGCAGAGGCGCGGCCATGCTGCGCCCTGTCAGAGGAGTCGGATGATGGCTATAAAACAGACAATTATTGAAGGAAAAACAAGTGTAGGGATTGAATTAGGTTCAACCCGTATCAAAGCCGTGTTAATTGACACGAGCGAGGCGCGGCACGCGCCCATTGCGTCAGGCGCTTACGATTGGGAAAACCGTCTGGAAAACGACGTGTGGACCTATCGCCTTGACGACGTGTGGAAAGGGATACAGTCCAGTTTTCAGGCGCTGGCCGCCGATGTGCAGCGCCGTTACGGGACGCCGCTTATAAACACAAGCGCCATCGGCATTTCCGCGATGATGCACGGCTATCTCGTGTTCGATAAAGCAGACGCGCAGCTCACACCCTTCCGCACATGGCGCAACACCATGACCGAAGAAGCGGCAAAGGCGCTTACCGAAAAATTCCGGTTTAACATTCCGCAACGCTGGAGCATTGCTCATCTGTATCAAGCCATGCTGAACCAAGAAACCCACGTTCCGAACATAGCGTTCATCACCACGCTTGCCGGATACGTGCATTGGCGCTTAACCGGTCAAAAAGTCCTTGGTATTGGAGACGCTTCCGGCATGTTTCCGATAGACAGCGCCATAAACGATTATCACCAGGGAATGTTGCGGCAATTCGGCGAGCTGGCGCAAGGTCTTGGCTGGAAACTAAAAGACATACTCCCTACGGTTCTGTGCGCTGGCGAGAGCGCGGGCGCACTCACTCCCGAAGGCGCGAACCTGCTCTACCCATCCGGCGGTCTGCAAGCGGGCATTCCTTTCTGTCCGCCCGAAGGCGATGCTGGAACCGGCATGGTGGCAACCAACAGCGTGAAGGAACGCACTGGTAATGTCTCGGCTGGCACCTCGATATTTGCGATGCTTGTGCTGGAAAAGCCGCTGGCAAAAGTCTGGACAGAAATTGACATGGTAACAACGCCGTCAGGAAAACCAGTGGCAATGGTGCATTGCAATAACTGTACCTCAGACCTTGACGCCTGGGTTAAGTTATTTTCAGAGCTAAACGCGCTTACCGGCGTGAACATCGAAAAACCCTCGCTGTACGACGCCCTGTATCACAAGGCTCTGGAAGGCGACCCTGACTGCGGCGGCCTTGTGTCCTACAACTATTATGGCGGTGAACCAGTTACTGAAATGGAACAGGGACGCCCGCTTTTTGTCCGCCTGCCTTTCAGCCGTTTTACGCTGGCGAATTTCATGCGCGCCACGCTTTTTTCCACAATGGCGACGCTTAAGCTCGGCATGGACATACTCACCGAACAGGAACAGGCGCACCTTGATAATCTGCTGGGACATGGCGGCTTATTCAAAACAAAAGGCGTGGGGCAGCGTCTTTTGGCTGCGGCGTTACATGTACCAGTTACCGTGATGGAGTCCGCCGGTGAGGGTGGAGCCTGGGGCATAGCGCTTCTCGCGGCGTATATGCTGGAAAAAGACGCGGAGGAGTCGCTTGAGTCCTTTCTTGGCGAAAAAGTGTTCGCCGACAACGCGGGATCGCGTCTGGAGCCTGATCCACAAGACGAGGCAGGTTTCACAGCGTTTATAAAACGGTATAAAGCTGGTCTTGCGATTGAGCGGAGCGCCATAGAAAGTTTGCGGTAACTGGAAACACTTTTAACCGTGCTGCCGGCTCACTCCTGACAGCATTGTTAAGGCGCTTCTAACCGTGCTGTCGGCGCGCCTCAGTATGGGGTTTCTACCCCGTTGCATGGGCTAGAAACCCCATCACATGGGGTAAACGAGTCCACTACATGGGGGTAAAAAGCCCACCACATGGGGTAAATGACCCCATTGTATGGGGGTAAAAACCTCACCGCATGGGGTAAAAACCCCATTGTATGGGCTAGAAACCCCATTACATGGGGTAAACGAGTCCACTACATGGGGTAAAAACCCCATCGCGTGGGGTAAACGAGTCCACT
>JAITFA010000176.1 GCA_031281685.1 Treponema sp.
GGGTCACTGACAGCAACCCACGCGCCACTGCCGTCGACACTGGAGCAGAACGCCTCTTACTCAGGGTCTCTCGCTCCAACCCACGCCTTGACGCCCGCGTCTCTGGCGCCGCCCGCCCGCACACACACGGTCTCTGGCACCAGCACATGGTCTCTGGCACCGCCCGCATGCATACACTCGATCTCTGGCACCAGCGCACGGTCTCTGGCGCCAACCCACGCTCTGAAGCCCGCGTCTCTGGCACCAACCACCCGCACACACACGGTCTCTGGCGCAAACGCAGGGTCTCTGACGCCAACCCACGCTCTTGTTGACAGCGGGGAAGGGACGCCATGACATGACGCCCCTTCCCCTATACGGACGCTTTCACGCCCCTTCTTTTACTGTAGCGCCTCCTTTAGCCTCGGTACATTGGCTCGCTGTGTGTCCAGAAATGTAACGCCGTTATCAAAATCCCGTTTGGAAATGTTATGAGCGGCGCTGAACAGCAGTTTTTTCGCGCCAGTTTCCTCTGCTATGGTATCCGCTATCTTTTCATTGGAAAGCTCAATATGGAACACGACCGGGATGTTCTCCGCCCGAACCTTGTCGATTAAAAAGGCAATCGTCGCCGCGCTCGCCTCGGTCTCGGTTGAGCAGCCGGGGAAGGCGGCAAAGTACTTCAGCCCGTAAGCATCCGCGAAGTAGCGGAATGGAAAGCGGTCGCCAAAGATAAGGGTTTTGCGCTTCGCGTTATCCACCACCGCCTGAAACTCCTTATCCAATGCGGCAAGCTGAGCGGTATAGGTTTGCGCGTTTTGCCGGAAAAGAGCGGCGCTTGCGCTGTCTATCTCGCACAGTCTATCGGCTATCGCCTGAACAATGCGTATAGCGTTTTTCGGGGAAGTCCATACATGCTCATCGTATTCAACCTCCTCCTCATGGCTATGTCCAGCAAGGGTTGCCAGAATCTCCTCCGCCGAAGAATCAGCGGTAAAATACATAGGCGACCAATCCGCGCGCGCTATGAGCGAGGCAAAATCACTGTCGCCGTATTTCAGATGGATATGGGCAACCCCTTCATGGTCATGCTCTTCTTCCTCATGATGTTCTTCCTCATCGCCATAACCGTGATCATTGAACATGAGGTACGCGGGAAATCCATCTGCCGCCGTGTTTATCTGGTATGTATACCATACTGAAGCGCCGTGATCGCTTTCCACGATTTCATACCCCTGATAGGCGTATGCGGCGCTTCGGCCTCCAATGCTAAGTCCTGTAGCCGTAACCGTAACCGTATCGTAATCAGTGGCCCAAGCCGCCGCTGTTTCCGCCCGTACTTCATCCGCTGACTCGCCTTCTTCTTCAGCGTGGTGGGCAATGTAAGAATCAAGAGAACCATCCATCAAGAACGGAACGCCTGAAATCCACGAGCCAGCAAAATCACTCAAAGGGCGATCCTGTACATGAGCCGGATCAAATTCTTCATGACCATGCTCATGCTCGTCATCTTCCATGCCCTCGACAATTTCTTCTTCCACCACCTCAACCGCGTCCATCATGCGGATAATATTCATCTTCGAGGTGTCCATCGATTCAAGAATCCGGTCAACCCATACGTCGGATTCACCGCCAACATAGATAAACAACTCGCTGTTCTGAATCCTGATAATGTCCTGAGGCGTGGGATCAAAGGAATGACTCTCCGCCCCGGGCGGCAGCAGCATGAACAGGTTTACCCGATCACCGGCAATCTGCCGGGCAAAGTCATAAGCAGGAAAGTTTGTCGCAACCACATCCGGCTTACCGTTGTTCACCGCCCTGTTTCTCGCGCCGCTCGCAAACACAGCGCACACAGACAGGGACAGCATAATGAGCGTGAATAATAATCGTTTCACGTTATACCTCCAGAAAAAAAAAGTTCTCACATTTCCCCCGTGTAATTTGGATTAGAGAAAATGCGCTTGCGGAGGCTCGTATCAACAGTTCAACTTTACTTTTAACTCAATGGGGCTAACCTGACAAAAGCAGGTCTGTGGTTTTATCAAAGTTTTTATATATGAAAGGAATTCTACAACAAGTATGCCGCCGCCCAGCCTGACAAAGGCTTCTATCAGCCTCTGGGCGATTTGTATTTCCAGACAGATGCTGCATGTTCCACCGGGGCAGTCATGGTCATGCTCATGGTCGCGTTCCTCTATCACAAAAACGCCCGCAAAGATAACGGCTGCGGTCAGCCATACGCTTGCGAGAACGCTTTTGAAGAAGAGTCTACGCGGAGTTGCGGGACCACAGTGGAAGATTAAGGACGGCATACTCCACGTCCCGCGTGAGGAACTGGAGAGGCTTACCTTTTGCGCTGCGTTTGCCATTGGCTTACGCTACCATAAACGAAATTTTTTTGTCAACGGGCGGCTTTACCGCCTGCAGCTCCTCCGCCTCTGGGGATTTGCCCAGAGGCAGCGCTTCCAGCCATACGCAATTAATGCCGCTCTTGCCGCTCTTCGTCAGCGCGCCCGCGACTGCCGCAATCCCCGCTAAGTTATTGTCAAGGCTTACATACGTCATCTCTATCTATAATAACAAT
>JAITFA010000053.1 GCA_031281685.1 Treponema sp.
TTCAAGAGCTACTTCCGCTTTCTCTCCAGTCCTTCAAGAGCTACTTCCGCTTTCTCTCCAGTCCTTCAAGAGCTACTTCCGCTTTCTCTCCAGTCCTTCAAGAGCATAGCACAGGAAACTCCCTTTCCGCCTCTTCTTCGCTATACTTCTTCATCACTTTCCTCCAAGACTAAGTTTGAGAAAAGTTGTTCAGAAACCGATATTTCCTAACAACTCTACTAAAGAAACGGAGCAACTACTTCAGATTCCTGTGCAGTTGCATATAATCATTCAGTCTGAGGCGATCCATAAGAGCCGGACGATCAGAACAAAGCTATTCAGTCTGGCGAGCTAGTACCGGCTACTTTCTATTTACGAGATTGCGGTTTCCAGCGCGACCTCCATCATGGCGGTGAACGTGGTCTGCCGTTCTTCGGCGCTGGTGGTTTCGCCGGTGATCATGCTGTCGGAGATGGTGAGTAAACAAAGCGCGTCCCTGCCGTACTTGGCGGCGAGGGTGTAGAGTTCGGCGCACTCCATCTCTACAGCAAGACAGCCATAACGCGCCCAGCGTTTCCAGTCATCAGGCTCCTCGGTGTAGAACATATCCGATGACACAACGCCGCCAACTTTTGGTTCCCAGCCCCGCGCCCACGCCGCGTCGTAGGCGGTCTTAAGCAGGCTGAACGACGCGGTCGGCGCAAAGCTCCGTCCCTCAAAGCGCAGGACATTCGCGCCAGAGTCAGTGGACGCGCTCATAGCAATCACCATGTCGCGGAGCTTAACCGTGCTTTGCAGCGCCCCGGCAGTGCCAATGCGAAGCGCCCGCTGAACGCCATAGTCGCGGAATAGCTCATTGACATAGATGGAGATGGATGGAATCCCCATGCCAGTGCCTTGCACCGATACCCGCTTGCCCTTGTACAAACCAGTGTAACCAAACATGTTCCGTACCGCGTTGTACTGAACCGCGTCTTGCAGAAAGGTCTCAGCAATGAACTTCGCCCGCAGCGGGTCTCCGGGTAGTAAGACCACTTCCGCGATTTCGCCGGTTTTGGCGGCAATGTGTGTTGACAAGTTTCCCTCCACTATACAACGCCGAATGCCTCGGCGTTACTCGCATAAAAGATATCGTCGCGTCCGGCAACCAGCTTGCAAAAGTCTTCGATGATATGCCAGTTATCATCAACATCGAATTCGTAGCTGTGTCCCCAGAGGTAAAACACCTGAGGAGTGGCTGGCTGTTCCATGTCGAGAAAGCTCTGAGCCAGTTGCAAGAGCAGCGGGTCTTTGTGATGACAGGTCGGCTGATAGGCAAGCAGGTCAGCGGGCAGGTCGAAGCTGTGGGTACTGAGTACACCGCGGGAGTAACGAAGCCCGCAGGCTTTAGCGATGTCAATCACGGACTGGTTAAACGTACCGTAAGGGTACGCCATGCCATGCACCGGCGTCTGAAAGATACGCTCAAGGTTGAGCTTGTCCTGCTCAAGCTCATTCCGCACAGTATCGGCGTCCAGTTCCTGAAGATGCGGGTGAGTCAGCGAGTGTACCGCGACCTCATGTCCCGCGAAGAGCGCTGGCAATCCGGCGATGTTCATGCGTCGAATAGGGCAGCCGTGGCTCTCCCACTTGCTGGCGCCGGTTTGGATACCGCTGTTAAGGTTAAAAGTCGCCCTGATGTGGTACTTGTTCAGGATTTCGACCAGCCGTTTGTCCTGCTCAACCCCGTCGTCATAGCTCAGGGTGAGCGCCTTCATTGTTCCATTAGGATACATTTCTTTGCCTCTATAATTGATGTCTAAAACAATCCACAAGATGATCGTTGACCATGCCGCTTGCCTGCATAAAGGCGTAAACAATGCGTGGGCCAACAAAGGTGAAGCCACGCTGTTTCAATTCCTTTGAAATAGCTGTGGACAGCTCAGTTGATGCTGGAATTTCCGACAGGGTTCTGTAGTGGTTGATGATGGGCTTGCCGTCAACCCAGTCCCATAGCCAGCGCGAGAAGGAAACCGGACTGTTCATCATGGCGAGATAGCTCTGCGCGTTACTGATGACGCTTTCAATCTTGCGCCGGTTTCGGATGATACGCACATCTCCCATGAGCCTCGTGATGTCTGCCTCGGTATAAGCGGCGATTTTTTGGGCATTAAACCCGTCAAAGGCTGCGCGATAGCCTTGCCTCCGTCTCAGTATCGTGAGCCACGAAAGGCCAGCCTGCGCCCCATCCAGAATAAGCGCCTCAAACAGTGCTTGGTCCCTAGTACAGGGAACGCCCCATTCCTCGTCGTGATAAGCAATGTATAAGGCGTCGCCTAAACACCAGGGACAACGTGTCAGTTCCATGCGCCCAGTATAACCTGAATCGGCGCTTCTGTCAGGGTATTGCGTTTGACACCCCAAGTCATTGGCGTTTACTTTTTTGCCGTAATCCCCGCGCCAGCTGCGCGGCACCTACCGGCTGAAACTAAACACGCGGTACATGGAGAGTGGCAAGTTCCTGAAAGCCCCCGTACCATAGCCTTTGACTGCCTGCTGACCGTAGCAACGGCCTAGCAGTTGTCTGAGCGTG
>JAITFA010000130.1 GCA_031281685.1 Treponema sp.
CCAACGATCAAGACCCATCTTGCCACTACCTATACGAACAGTACTATGTTGATTACGTTTTGAGGATCGATGAAGAAGATTTTTGGCTCGACGAAGATGTTTTGAGCATCAACGAAGACGCTTTTTGGCTCGATGAAGACACTTTGAGGATCGACGAAGACGTTTTTATCATCGACGGAGACGTTTTGAGGCTCGATGAAGACGTTTTGAGCATCTATGAAGATGCTTTGAGGCTCGAAGAAGACGCTTTGAACATCGACGAAGACGCTTTTTGGCTTGACGGAGACGTTTTGAGGCTCGATGAAGACGCTTTTAGGCTCAATGAAGATGCTTTGAACATCGACGAAGACGCTTTTTTAATATCAGCTGGGGCTTTTTTAGTCTTCTGAGACGCTTGGAGGGTGTCTGTTGATGTTCGGAGCGTGTCTCGCAGACACGAATGGGGTTTGGGGAATCGGTATACTTTGTGATAGAGTCGGGGTTCGCTGGCACTGTCAACGAAGCCTGTCGAAGCGGCGGAATCATAGCGCATTAACTTGATACAGCGCGCTGAAATGATTACCCTACAGAAAAGAGGTACATCATATAATGGCTCAAGGTAAAAACAGAAATATCGTTAAAAACTACCTTTCCGGCAGATTGCGCTTCGCCGAGTTCGCTATCACTAACGCCTGCATTGCCAAGTGTTCGTTTTGCGAGATATGGAAGCAACAGCCGAAAATCTTTGTGGATAAGGAGAAGGCGCTCAAGGCTATTGACCGTCTGGCTGATTTTGGCGTGTCTCATCTCACTATCACCGGCGGGGAGCCGCTCCTTCATCCGCACGTTATCGACTTTGTACAGAAAGCTACTGCGCGTAAAATGAATAACGCCGTGCTTGACGCCGCGCCGCAGCTTCTCATGCGTAACGATATGCTTAAAAAGCTGGAGGACGCGGGCTGTGATCTCCTCAGCATCTCCTTTGACTCCGGCGACCCGCTTACTATGGCCGAATCGCGGCAGATTCCCAACATCATGGGTGAAATGGCAAAGGCTATGGAACTGGTGAAGAAAACCAGCCTCAAAGCTATGGCGTCAGTGCTTATCTGGAACGACAACTACGACAAACTTGAGGACGTATGCAAACGCGCCCTGAACATGGGGTATGACTTTGTATCGCTCAACTATCCCACGTTCTCCAAGTCTCAGGTCTACCCGCTGGGGGGCGAGGGTATCAGCCTGTCCCGCGATAAGGTGATTGCGGGCCTCAAAGAAGGCATACGGCTCCGCAAAGCCGGTAAGTTCGGTATCATCAATTCGGCGATTTCTATGCGAAACATCATCGATTATCTTGAGGACCCGTCAAAGGTAAAGTACCCCTGTTTCGGTGGTCGCCACGTGCTGTTCGTTGACTGGTTCTTCGACGTGCGTCCCTGTATGCAGTTGCCGCAGGTGCTGGGAAACATTCTTACTATGGAAGAAAGCGCGCTATCCATGCCTACCTGCAATGACTGTAACATGAGCTGGTACCGTGATTTTAGTATGTACTTCCATGGGGCGCGTACTATTCCGGTGTGGTTTGAGTCTTTAGGTTCACGTGGCCTTCTATAACAAAATCAGCGGAGTATTACCATGAAGATAGTGATGTTTACCGACGCCTATTGGCCTCGAGTGAATGGCGTAACGGTTTCGGTTGATTCGTTTTCTCACGCTCTGGTTCGGCGTGGTAACGAGGTTATGATCGTCTGCCCGTTTTATCCAGAATCGCCGGTGGCTGAACGTCTTTCCACCACGCACAGCGTCGCTACTGAGCATAAGCCGGAACCAGTGGTGGTTCGGGTACCGTCCATAGGGGTACAGCTTCTGTCCAAGGAAGACCGTGTTGCCAGATTTGAAAAGCTCTTCTGGGTATCACAGCATATCGAAGCCTTTAACCCTGATATTCTCCACATCAATACGGAGTTTATGCTTGCCGAGTTTGGCCTCTACTATGCCCGTATGTACGGGATTCCGAGCGTTTACACCTTTCACACGCTCTGGGAGGACTATGCGACAAACTACCTGCCCTTTCTTCCGCCTGCCGCGCTTAAATCAATGGCAAAGAGCCTTATTAAGAAGTTCTTGCGCCGTACCAACCGCATCATTGTACCGACTGAGCAGATCGGCGAGGTGGTTAAGCAATACAACATCAAGAAGCGCACCCATCTTTTGCCTACCGGCATTGATCCGACGCTGTTTAACCATGACGCGGAGGAAATCGCCGCCTATCGCGTCATGCTTGAACAAAAGTATCCCAAGCTCAGGGGTAAGCGGATACTGCTCTTCGCCGGGCGCATCTCTGGCGAGAAAAATATCGACTTTCTGCTTGCCATTGCCCCGCTTATCATCGAGAAACATCCAGAGGTCGCCTTTCTCTTTGTGGGTAATGGTCCTGATCTCCACCTTTTCGAGAAAGAGGCGGAACGGCTGGGTGCTGCTGACGCCTGCGTGTTTACCGGCTATCTCAGCCGCGAAGACCTAGCCTTAACCTACGGCATGGCTGAAATCTTTGTATTCCCGTCTCTCACGGAAACCCAGGGGTTGGTTACCATTGAAGCCATGCTGTCTGGCACACCGGTTGTGGCTATCGGGGCTATGGGTACGCTCACAGTGATGGGCGGCGACAACGGCGGCTTTATGGTAAAGGACGACAAGGACGAGTTTGTGATGCGCGTCTTTGAGCTGCTTGAGGATGAGGAGTTGTACCAGCGCAAGGTCGCGGAAGCCAGAGAACACGCACAGGCGTGGACTATTGATACTATGGCAATCAAGCTGGAAAAAATTTATCAAGGGACCATAGACGCCTTCCAACGCGCCGTGAAAAACAACACCCTGTTCCAGTTGCGGAACAAAACAAAGGAAGCGGTTGACTTAATCGCAGAGGTCATTGAAAAAAACAAAAACGATGATTGATCTCCACGAATGGACTAGATAGCTCGGTATCTAATCCATTCGTGGACATTCGCATCATGTACAGGCTTCTCTATGTAGGTGAGTATGCACAAGGGCTATGAGATATAGCCCTTTGCTTTGAGTAGTTCCGCGTTCTCAATGCCGCCACCGGCTGCGCCGCGTACCGTATTGTGCGAGAGGCCCACGAAGCGCAGGTCAAACACCTTGCAGGGACGCACGCGCCCGACGCTTACGGCCATTGCCTTGTCCGCGTCGCGGTCTTTGCGGGGCTGAGGGCGGTTGTCTTCATCGCGGACGATGATGGGGCGCTTTGGCGCCGTTGGCAGATCAAGTTCCTGGGGTAGGGCGCTAAACGCTGACCATACGCGCTTCACTTCAGCAATGGACGGCTTTTTCTCGCCGAACTCAAGGCTCACGCAGGCGGTGTGGCCGTCTACCACAGGCACACGATTGCAGTGGGCGCTGATCTTCGGCAACGCAGCGTTTTGAATGACGCCATCAGCAAGCATACCCAGTATCTTGCGCGGCTCATCTTCAGACTTCTCTTCCTCGCCGCCAATGTACGGCACAACGTTATCAATCATGTCGAGGCTTGGTACGCCCGGATAGCCAGCGCCGGAAACCGCCTGCATAGTGCTGACGATCATGCGCCGTACCTCATAGCCAGCCGCGATAAGCGCGTAAACCGGTGTGGTGTAGCTCTGTATCGAACAATTCGGCTTGACAGCGATAAAACCCTTGGTCCAGCCCCGCGCCTTTTGCTGAGCCGGGATGATGTCAGTGTGCTGCGGGTTCACTTCGGCGATCAGCACCGGCACATCGGGCGTCCAGCGATGCGCCGAGGCGTTGGAAATGAGTGGTATGCCCGCGCTGGCGTAGCTGTCCTCAAGGGCGCGAATCTCGTCCTTAGCCATATCCAGGGCGGAAAACATAAAGGCGCAATTCCCCACCGCAGCGGACGGGTCGTTGGCATCCTTTACGATAAGGTCGCCAACACCCGCGCCCCAAGCTCGCGCCAGTTGCCAGCGGCCAGCCACAGCATCACAATAGCTTTTACCCGCGCTACGCGGCGATGCAGCCACATAACGCACCTCAAACCACGGATGCCCAGCAAGCAGGGCAATGTACTGCTGTCCCACCATACCGGTTGCGCCAAGTATCCCAACAGGAATCTTTGTCATTTTGTGATCGGCGTGAAACTGCCTTCCTCCAGCGTGTACTGCTCCAGCGGCGCGACATTACCCGGTCCTCGGTCAGGGGTACAGGCCCGCTGAACTGGACAAGCCCACTTCACCGCGTTAGCGATAACGAGCTGTATCTCCTTCTGGTGATACACAGGGAAAGTTTCATGCCCGTTTTGCAGGTAGAAAATCTTGCCCTCGCCCCGCTGCCACGTCGCGCCGCTGCGGAATACCTCGCCGCCCTGAAACCATGTGATGAAAATAAGCCGATCCGGTTCTGGTATACCAAAGGGTTCGCCGTAGGTTTCGTCATGGGGAACCACAAAGGTTTGCTCAAGCCCTTGGGTAATCGGGTGGTTGGTGGCAATGTTCCACACACGCGCCTTTTCGCCAGCTTCCCGCCAGCGCAGCAGATGAGTTTCAGTACCCATCAGCCGTCCGAAGGGTTTAGATGCGTGGCCGGAGTGCAGGGCGATGAAGCCCATGCCGTTGAGGACACGTTTGACCACAATGTCCACCACCGCGTCTTCCACCTTGTGATGGCACATGTGTCCCCACCAGAGCAGCACGTCAGTGTCATCCAGCGTTTCCTGAGTCAGGATTTGCTGATGGTCAGCCAGTGTGGCGCAACGAATCGTGCCAATGGCGCTGTCTTTTTCGAGAAAGCCCTTGAGTACGCCGTGAATCCCGTTGGGATAAATAGCCCGCACTTCCTCCACAGTGGTTTCATGTAAGTTCTCGTTATAAATCGTAACGTTGATTTTTCTGTTCAAAATCTCTGTACCTCCGCTAGTTACATTTGGTGTCAGAGGTCTTTTCGGTCTCTGACACCAAATCTTTATCGTTAAGTCAATGCTACTGTTTCAGCGCGATTTATACTAGGGTGTTGTCGCTTCCAGCGTTGTCCGCAACAAGCGCTCGTTTTCCAGCGACAGGGGTCCAAGTGGCAGGCGTGTCGGGCCCGCCGGCAGTCCGGCCAAGCCCATGGCCGCCTTGATGGGGATGGGATTTGTCTCAACAAAGGCTGCTTTCACCAGTGGCAAGAGCTCGTAATGAAGCCGCCGCGCCTCGACAAAGTCGCCGGACAGACCGGCTTTCACCAGCGCCGTGACTTTTGCCGGAACAAGGTTCGAGATAACCGAAATAACCCCATCTCCGCCCAGAGCCAGCAGCGGTACGGTGAGCGCGTCGTCGCCGGACAGCACCGTGAACTCGTGATCCGTGTCGCGGTTCTGGGCGATAATGTCGGCCATCTGGTTAAGGTCGCCGGAGGCTTCCTTCACGCCAATAATCCCCGAAATCAGGGATAGCTTTTGCATGAGCGGAGCGTTTATGTTCCGGCCTGTACGGGAAGCTATATTATAAATTACGATGGGAAGCCCGACTCCTGCGGCAGCCTCAAAGTGACGAAGCAAGCCGGCATCATTTGGCTTGTTGTAGTAGGGCGTTACCACGAGCGCGGCGTCAGCACCCATGTCCTTTGCCCGCTGAGTGTACTTAACCGTGTGTTTGGTAGAGTTGGAGCCGGTTCCGATGATTACTGGAACCCGTCCATGGGCGAGTTTCACCGCAATGGCTATCAACCCATCCTCTTCGTCCTCATCCAGTGTGGGGTTTTCGCCAGTGGTTCCCAGTGGAACAAGCCCGTCAATACCGGCGTTAAGTTGGAACTCGACCAGACGGTGAAAACCCTCATAGTCCACATCGCCGTTGTCCTTCATCGGCGTAATGAGCGCGGTAAACGCGCCTTTTAATCGCAGCATCTTCTTTACAATCCTCCATCGAACAGCGCCATGTTTGATACCCGCGCCATAGTTTCGCTTTCACTATAGTCAAAAGCAGGTGGAACGTTAAGACGCCTTACGACATGACCCTATTGACGTTTCCCACGCTTTATCCCATACTTAAACCACTTTAAAGAAAAGGAGATGCGAAGTGCCCTGTGGAAGAAAACGCAAACTGCGGAAGATTGCGACCCATAAACGCAAGAAGAAGCTCAGAAAGAACCGACATAAGAGCAAATGAAAAAAAGCCGCGGCAAGAACCGCGGCTTTTTGTATAAAGACCATAAATGACTATTTTGCGGAATCCGTAATGGATTGACGGGCAAGCTCATGGATGTTACTTGTCCAGTCAACCAAGGTGATCTCTTTTAAAACACCATCTCCCTCTGAGCTGCCTGTTTCATGCAAAGCCGGAATCAAGGCGCGGATAAGGCGTTCATCAGTATCCCGCAACGTGCCGTACCGGTGATTCTCGTTAATTTCAAAGATGAATGAGACGAGTAGTTTAACAGCCTCATCAGTACCAAGCTGAGACAGGGTACTCACAACCGCGAACTTCTCTTCTATGTCGTATGAGTGCTTGTAAGAACGCCAGAGCAGCGTATAAGTCTGCTCATCGGGTACGCCATACTTGCCAAGCATAGCTATAGCGCGTTTGCGTATCAGCACCACTTCCCGGCTAGTTAGCGGCGAGTGAGTCCATCCCTCACTAAGGGCAGCCTGAGCGCCCTGACTCTTCAACTCGTCACTCGCAGAGGACTCATCAAGGGCGATAAGCGCCTGATATCGAGTCTGGTACGGGTAAAAGGTATTGTTGATACCTTTGATTAGCTCTTCTGAAGGATCTTCCGCGAGTTTGGTAAGTGTTTCTTCCGCATACTGTTTGATCCACGTAGAATACCAGCCGTTTGCGGCGGCAAACACCGGCATATAGGCTGAGGCATCACCAAGACTGCCAAGAGCAGTGATCGCGCCGTAAGCGAGCCGTTCTCCGTCTTCCCTCGGCTTGGTTGGATACAGCGTATTCTGCTCAAGGAAACGTATGATCCGGGGCAGATAATCCGTAACCCCAATAGCGCCCAGCGTGATAAGCGCGTCAGACCTGATGATCGGGTTGGAGAACCGTTCCACCACTCTCCAGAGATCCGGAGCAGCCTCAGCGTATTGCTGCTGGCTAATCTGATCCGTAATGATCCGTAAGGACTCCTCAAGCGCCGTCTTCTCTTTTAGAGTCCGTGTGTCAGGTATTTGCCACAGGAGCGTCTTGAGCGCGTCAGCAAAAAAAGATGCGGACTCATCAGCATTCTCACTTGACACGGCCTGCAACACGTTGAGCTGTTCCCCAACACTTGTCGCACGCTTAAACCGACCAGCATAATAGTCCAATGCTTCAGACTGACCAAAAAGGCTAAACGCGCATTGGCTGACCAAAAGAAGAACAATAAATTTCTTCATAGATTCTTTATCTCACTCCTTAAAGATTTGCCTCATTCTTAATGAGGTATGTTCAGAAAAGTATAGCTGGAAATGCCCAGGCTGTCTACAGTAAGATTGCAGATTGCGTAAGTTCCCTGTGGCGCGGACGCCGGTGTTGCTGTAGTGTGCCGGTATGCCGCTGTACCCGATCTGACGCGCTTGGCCGTTTATCATAGCGCGGATGACCCAGCGGCGACTGTTTCACCTACTTGTGTGAGTGTCAGCACTAAGGGCAGATGGTCGCTGAGGCCGTTGCCCGTGCCTGCGCTGTAGACATACGGTTTACCATTGCTTCTTACAAACGGCTCTTTGTTGATGAGTGCGCAGGAATCAAAATCCCAGCCAGAACCGTTAAAGAGCGCGGCGGAGAGCAGGAAATGGTCGATGGTTTCCCAAGTATCCTTATAGTTATAAGAGCCGCCGATAAGCTCATTCCACCAAGGCGAATACAGCGCCAGCGCTTCGTCCTTGTTGTTAAAAGCCGTGGCTTGCGGCGGTTTTTGCGGGCTTATAATAAGAAAATCCGTCTGTATATGCTCCGCAAGTTCCGACGCCTTTGGATCGTCAGGCATGAGGGCGCTTACGCTGGACTCTCCTAAGCGAAAGAATTCGTCATGATTCTCATTCAGATCGCCCATAACAATCACCGGTATCCCTGAACCTTCCTGCCGTATCTCGCGTAGCCTTCGCAGTATCACCCGCGCCGAGTCCTTACGTTTCGGTTCGGTCTTTTCCTCACCGTCAGCCTTTGATTTCCAGTGGCAGGCGAACAAGACCAGCGGCTTATCTTCTATTATAAAGCGCGCCTCAAGCACTGGTCGCGGACTGGTCTCCCCTTGACTTGTTATGGAATGAATCAGCGTCTGTTCAAACGGGAAACGGCTGATAATGCCAATGCCAAGCGCCGCGTTCCGGTTCCCGCCAAAAAAGCTGTGCCGGTATCCCTGTTTGGCAAGCGGACCCGTAATCAAGTCTTCAAGAACCTTTGCGTTCTCCACCTCAATCAGGGCAATAATATCCGGCGCTTTTTCAACCATGCGTCCAATCGCGTCAGCAATCCCATTCAACCGCGCCTGATACTTTTCGCTGGTCCACCCCGCAGCCAAGCTATAGTCCGGGTACTCATATCCGCTTTCTTCCCCGTCAAAAAGCGTCTGCACATTCCATGTCGCAATCGTCAGCCTGCCACTTGAAGCCTGAGATGTTTCCGCAGTCTCACAGCCTGAAAGAAAAAGCGAACACAGAGAAAACAAAAAGATATATTTTACTCGCATAGAAGCCTCCTACACATATTACGGCGCGGTAAAGTCTAAACGCTTCAACTCACGCCGCTTAATGTCGTAGTGCGTTGTATCGGCGCTTGGACACCGATGCTTGGTGCCAGACACCAACGTAGACGCCACAACGCTTGGGTACCAGACATCCACATAGGTGCCACAGCGTTTGAGTGCCAGACATCGGCGCTGGGTGTCTGGCATCTGTGCTGGGTGCCAGACATCGGCGCTTGGTGTCTGACACCCCCGTAGGCGCCACAACGCTTGGGTGCCAGACACCAACGTAGGCGCTACACCGTTTGGGTGCCAGACACTGACGCT